>DAOQNB010000646.1:0-4268 GCA_035335845.1 Acidobacteriota bacterium
TTGTGACCTTGAGTGGTACTTTCAAGTCAGAATTGACTGCGATATTTTCAGCCACTACCCGCACAAAGTCATTCACATCCTTGTCGTCAAATTCCTTTGGAAGCAGTCCATAGAGCTTGAGTTCTTGAATAGCGCGTTCGCCAAGCTTGATATCCTTTTCCTGGTCTTTGACGATGACCCGGATGCCAATATCTTCGACATTTCCATACTGACGCTGACGGGCGGTGCCTGAAGCAACAATATTTTTAATTTCCCGCTCTTTGGCTGGCCACTCCGCCAGTAAATCGAGCTTGGCCAGTTTGTTTTCAAAGGCAACCGGAACACCGTGTTTGCGGGCCAGGATTTTTTCGCGTTTTTCACGTTCGAGCTTCAAAATCTGGCACTGCGCTTCTTTGCGCTGCTTTGCCATTGCGTCAGAGTCTTTCGAAGCGCTCCGGTTGAGTGCATCAAGTTGCCGTTGCCATTGTTCAATGGTGCGGGCGAGTAACTTTTCCTGAGATTCAAACCGCTTTTGTTCCAGCTCTTTCTGGCGTTTGAGTTCAGCCCGAAAATCAGCCACTTCAGAACGTGACAGGTCAAGCTGCGGGGCCAGAATCAACACCTGGAGATAGGGTTGCTCAACCAGTTCAGAAAGAGGTGGATGGGTAGGTGGAGCTTCTTGTGCGCGAACTGGCAGGCAGAGGACCACAAGCAGAACCACACTGATCACAAGAGAAAGAAATTGTTGAAACCGCAACGAAAAGTGAGAAATAGGATGAGAGGTCACCATACAACTTACCTCCCTTCGACACCTGAACAAAACAGGTTTGGGTGATTTTCCTCAATGTCTGTTCTCAAGTGCAAATACTACGCCAAAGAGCCTGCCTGCCTGCCCATAAGCGCCAGAAAGCAGAGGGATTCCGATTGAGTTCAGGAAACATTACATCATCTTGCAATGCAGGTATCGTATTGCAGGAAGGCTAAATTATTGAAAAAATTGTATTTCCCCGCAACCCTGAACCCAATGCCCTGAACCCTAATTGGTATTACACACGACCGCTGGAAGGCAACCTGCGCTGACCTGAAGGAAACCTGCCAACAGAACTTAAACCCCAATGTCACGCAGGTTTTGGCGGTAACTTCGGCTCAGGATGAGTTCAGTTTCATCACGCAACACAACCCGCATGTCACCATGAAGCAGCGATTGCAGCCGCACAACCCGATCAACGTTGACCGCCACCGACCGATGAATCCGGATAAAAATTTTTGGATCCATCCGGGATAGAAATGATCCGATGTTTTCGCGGATCAAATGCGAGTTTTTTCCAATATGTAACCTGACATAACTGCCTTCGGCTTCAACCCAGTCAATGCTCTGGACTTTGAGGAAGAGGCTGTTTCCGGCTGATCGAATCAGGATTTGTTCGCTACTCGCGGCATATTTCAATTTTAAGTCGTGCAAACAGGCAATTAATTTCTGGTTGAAGGCGTGCTTTTGCCGGGTTTCAAGAATGACTTTTGCCCGCTGAAGTGACTTTTCCAGACGCAGGCGGTCAATTGGTTTTAAGACATAATCAACCGCGTGATGGTCAAAGGCAGTCACAGCATAGCGATCAAAAGCAGTAACAAAAACCACCAGCGGCAAGAGTTCGCCAAGAGATTCAACCAGCTCCAATCCATTCATCATTGGCATCTGAATATCCAAGAGGATCAGGCTGGGTGACAGATCTTCCATGGCTTTGATGACGCCAAGACCAGTCGTGCATTCACCAATCACTGAAAATCCAGAACTGGCTTCGACAACTGACCGCATACAATCACGAGCCAGACAATCATCATCAACAATCAACACAGAAATAGGAGTTGTGAGGGTCATATCATCACACTTTCAGGAAAATGATTGAATTGGGGTTCAGATTCCCGTTGAATCGGCAAGGTAAGCGTTACGTTCACGCCACCGCCAGCGGCAGGTAATAGTTCGAGCCGCGCGTCCCGACCATACAATTGTTCCAGCCGGGCCCTGGTGTTGGCCAGACCAATACCCTTTCGGGCAGAGGAGGAATTGAGATCAGTTACAGCCAGACCTGGCCCATTATCAATGACTTCAACCTGGAGCCGGTTTTCAGCCAGCAATGCTCGAATGACAATTTCACCCGTCGGATGCGGCCCAGCCATGGCATACCGGACCGCATTTTCAACCAATGGTTGAAGAATTAAATTTGGCACATAGACCTCCAGGGCTTCTGCAGGCGCTATCACGGTCACCTGCAGGCGCTCACGGTGGCGAATGCGCTCAATATCCAGATAACATTCCAACCACTCCAGTTCCTGTTCCAATCTCACCTGCAGGTCATTTGACTGGTACAGGATTTTCTGTAGAAATTCACCCAGCCGATGCACCATTTTTTGGGCGCCAGGCAAGTCTTGATGCTGTAACACAGAGATGGAGTTCAAGACATTAAACAAAAAGTGTGGCTGCAACTGAATTTTCAAGGCATTGAGCCTGGTTTGATCAAGCTGGGTTTGGAGTTGTAACTCCCGGATCAATCGGTCCTGCGATTCCTGCCGATAGTCAAACGCGTGCGTGGTAAAGATCAGCACCAGATAGATCAGTAAACTCAGGTTGATCCGCATCAGCAATTCAACTGAGTAATTATGTAAGGTAAATTCGCCAGCCTGGATGTCTTGCCAGTTCATGGCAACAATTCCAATGGAGTGAATAACAACCGAGACCACAAACCCGGTGACAAAGTGCACCAGCAGGTTCACCAGAAATTTCTTCGCTTCCAGATGAAATCGGCGGGCCATGGCAATGGCAAATTGGGTGGTGGGGAGCCATAGCAGGCAAAAGAGAAAACACCCCTTGATGATTCGCCACCAGGGCATTGGTTCGTTGGGCAGAAAAAGGGAAATGGCCACGGTCGTCTGACAGACAAAGTACACAAAGGCAATGCCCCAGGCCAGGGCGACATATTTCCAGGATTTCCAATCACACCAGATCATGAACAGTCCTGTTCCCTCCTGTGCAAACAATACACAGAACATGAGGATGGTTGAGGATATGAAGTTTGGCCTGGGTGAAAAACTGAAACGAATGTGTGTGCGACGGAAGGAAATGTGTGTGCTCTCTATACACTCCGAAGCCTGTATTTTGTTCCTAAGAAAATGAAAAATTCTCCCTCCCAGTCGGGAAAAACTAAAGCCGGACCAATTTCCACAAAAAGAAAACAAGCTGGATCCGAGAATCCAGCTTGTTACAAAAAAATGGAATTTGTTTCTGGTGCTTTGTGCTTTGTGCTTCGTTCTTCGAAGGTATTGGTTACCAAACACCAGGCACCAGGCACCAACTAAAACACAATCTTGAACGCCAACTGCACCACGCGCGGGCTGTTTAACTGTGAGCCAACCTGGCCAAACACCGCGCTGTTGATGTTCTGATTATCAAGCCCAAAGACCGGGTGATTGTTGAAGTTAAAGAATTCCGCCCGGAATTCGGTGGTGATGCGTTCGGTGATCGGGGTTACCTTCAAGAAACTAAAATCCCAGTTGGTAAACACCGGGTTGGTAAATACGTTACGTGCCATCGTCCCAAGCGAGCCAGCCGATGGATTAAAGAACACCTGCCCGGAAAATGGGGCGCGTCCATCTGGTGATGCGGCGCGTCCATCTGGTCCAACGACGGATGGGTTAATGAGATAGAGACCATTGGGGGTGTTAAATACTCCAATCAGGTCTTTGAGTTGTTCGTTGGTGAGCGAGGAATTTACTGTGTTGTTGCCTGAACGACCTGTTCGGTTGAGCGTACCTCGACCTGAAATGATCGTGAACGGATTCCCCGACTGAACATTGATGATTGAGGTCACGGCCCAGCCTCCAACCAGTTTGCGCAGGATTGAATTGTTTGGATTGAACCGCTTCCCTGGGCCAAAAGGCAATTCATAGATCACATTGGCTTTATAGATATGCGGGATATCAGTTTGAGCCCGTGCGTATTCAAGTCCCGGCTGGTTGTTGTCCAGCAGTGGTTCAAATAACACCTGTGGGTTGATATTGGGCGAGGTGGTCAGGTTTTTGCTCCAGGTGTAATTGGTCTGGAAGGTCAACCCGTTTGAAAACCGGTGCCGCAATTCAACCTGCAGCGCGTGATAATTGGACTCGGTGTTGTTGGCCAGGACGTCAGCCACAAAAACATTTGGATTGGCCACAAAATTTACGTTGCCACTTAACCCTAACTGGTGATAAATCGCCGCCAGTTGACCGGCTTCACCACGCTGGATCAAGGGTTGAAT
>DAOQNB010000647.1:0-4265 GCA_035335845.1 Acidobacteriota bacterium
TCATTCTTCATTCTTCATTCTTCATTCTCAATTCTTCATTCTTCATTCTCAATTTGTCTGATCTACCTTCAAGTGAAATAACTCAAAAAACGTTTCATGCTTTTTTCTGAAGGATTTGGGTTCGGGTCAGACACTTCCGAATACTCTCTTCCAGTTTGGCTTTCAGGCGATGAACGCGAATTCGAATGGCATTCATCGGCATCCCTAAGCTGTCGGCCAATTGTTCACGATGGTTGGTTTTTGATTTGATGTCGTGACGGTAATACTCAAGAAACATAACCCGATTCTCAGTGGTTAACCGTGACAGGGCATGTTCGAGGCAGGTGAGCCGGTGTTCACGTTCCTGACGTTCAGTTTCTTCGAGTTCAATGATGGCCGGATGAATCGCTGGTTCAGGTGGCTGCCGGTTGGTTGATTCGTCGCGTTCGATTGATTCACCAACCCGGAGCTGGAGTTTGCGATATTCTCGCAAGACATTGCGAGCAATCCCATAACAATAAATAAATGGATCGGTTGCCTGGACCTGAACCCCCTCACTCAGTTTACGTGCCGTGCGGGTAAAAACTTCATCAACCAGATCTTCGGCAGCGGCTGCCCCCTGGCTGATAAAAACCTTTAACAGCCGACTCCGGAGCTTTTCATAGGCTACCCCAGCCGCTTCGCGATCTGAGTTGAGCCAGTGCAGCAAACTGTCAAACTCATTCAGTTCATTTTGAAGGGAAGATGGAACGCTTTTGTTTACCACAAGCAGGTTGAATTTTCTCTTGAGTCCGTCATCCAATGTGATCGAACGGAGCTTGATCAAAGTTGTGCCATCCAAAGTGAATCGCACGTGAGTCTCGCTACAGACCGGCAACAGAGGTTGCGCGGTGGTGATAGAAGCGAGCACTCAATCAACAGAAATCAGTCAAATGGCAATGCGTGTCGAAGAGGGAATGACTGAAAACACGGGCCGGGTTGGGATGAACTTCAACCCTTACTCTTTGGCTGGAGCATCGTCATCGTCGTTTGAAATGCCCAGTCGTTTCAGTTTTTCAACAAAGGTTGTTCGTTTCATATTCAGAAGCCTGGCGGCCTGCATTTTGTTTCCACCAGTTTTCTCCAATGATTTGCACAGCAGGTCGCGCTCCAGTTCTGTCACGATCTGATCGAAGTTGAGGCCCTGGTCCGGAATCGTATCAATTGGCTGAAACAAAGGGGGCTTGGCCATGCCTTCAGCGGCGGTGACGGCACGCAAAATATCTTCGGGCAAGTCTTTTGGAAGAATATTGGTGGTGGCGCCGCTCAGGGCTGCGGCGCGCTCCATTGAATTCTGGAGCTGCCTCACGTTTCCGGCCCATTTATAGGCCTTCAAAACATCCATCGTGGTTTGATCAATTGATTTTTGGGGCAGGCCAACGTTGAGGCAAAACCGTTTGAGAAAATACTCGGCCAGGACCGGGATATCTTCGGGGCGTTCCCGGAGTGGTGGCAGGTGAATGTTGATGACGTTGAGCCGGTAATATAAGTCAGGGCGGAATTTGCCTTCTTCGATTCGTTTTTCAAGATCGGCACTGGTGGCAGCCACGATGCGGACGTCCACTTTGACCGTTCGCGATGAGCCCAGTTTTTCAAATTCGCGCTCTTGCAGGACTCGCAAGAGCTTGGATTGGAGCGGCAGGCTCATATCTCCGATTTCATCAAGAAACAGGGTGCCGCCTTCGGCCTGTTCAAACCGTCCATCACGAGCGGTGACCGCTCCGGTGAAAGCACCTTTGACGTGTCCAAACAATTCATCTTCCAGTAAATGTTCCGGGATGGCTGCACAATTGAGGGCAACAAAGGGTTTATCGGCGCGTGGACTTTGCAGGTGGACCATCCGCACCAGCAATTCTTTGCCGGAGCCCGTTTCGCCAGTCACCAGCACTGTGGTGTTATAGGGGGCAATGGCAGCGACGTGGGCCAGGACTTTCTGCATCGCTGGGGAGGTGGCAATCAGTTCACTTCCTTTTGATTGATCACCGGCGCCACTGGCCGGAGTGGCTTCAAGTCGAGCGGCAGCAACGTTGATCAAATTGAGAAGGTGATTGAGGTCAAACGGTTTCGAGAGGAAATCTTCGGCACCGCATTTCATTGCTTCAACCGCCATTTCAACGGTGCTTTCACCTGTGGTCACAAAAATTGAGATCCCAGGGCTCAGCCGCAAGAGGTGAGGAATCAATTGAATTCCTGACATTCCCGGCAGATTCACATCCAACACCGCGATATCAAATTTTTTCTGAGACGCTAACACAATAGCAGCTTCAGAAGAGGCAACACCCTCGACCTCAAAGGATTTACTGAGGATGTTGACTCCGATTTCGCGGGTCAGTTTATCGTCTTCGACGTACAAAATCCGTGCTGGCATAAACTTTATCAGTGCAGAAGAATTGAAGGGTGCGAGATATTACCTTACTTCAGTGATGACTTTGAAGCCTAAACCTTGAAGAACGTGATGAAAGATTAGAAATAGCTACCTATTTCCCCCTGGAAGATAGCAGTAAAGTGTTAAAATTAAGGTAACCATGACCATTCTAACCCACTGCAAACCAGATGATTTCATTTCGCAGTTCACTTTTGGCAACCTGTTTTTGAAAGCCTGGTTCAACCTGATTGAACCACATCCTGTGGGTTTTTGGTTAAGATTGTTGGACAGTTCAACGGACTGAGAGCGGCAGGCTGTTCCTCAAGGCGCAAAAAGCGGACTGACGATTTTTCGCCACTGTCGAAGGTGACACTGGCTCCTCGGGTAAATGGTGTTGAGTTGGAACTCGATTTGGCCACGCCAGTCAAAAAAACAACCCACCTCACTCTGATTTTAATACCGCTATCAGCTTGAGAAAGAAGAGATTTACCAGTCGGTTTAGTCCTCAAAAGGCATGGGAGACTGGTTGAAGTGGAGACGTTGAGCGCTGTGTGGCACCAGTTTTGTATTCAAAGTCGGCAGGCACGGGCTCACGACAGGTGGTGCCCAACTTTATGGTTTATGAGCGAGAGGAGTATTTATGAACTCAACGAAATTGATGATGACATTTCTGATCGGAGTGCTGGGTTTGTTGGGCGCCGGGTGGTATTCGGGAAATACAATCTGGGCGCAATCTGCCGCCACCGCGCTGGATAAATCAGCCGCCAGTCCGTCAGATTATTTGATTGGGCCGGGTGACACGGTTGATGTCCGAATTTTTAAACAACCCGAAATGTCAGGGCGATTTCGAGTGAGCGAGCAGGGAAACCTCAATCTTCCATTCGTTGGGGTTGTCCAGGCAGCCGGTCAAACCGAAACGGAACTGACCGGGGTCATCCGCGAGAAATTAACCCGATATTTAAAACAACCTGAGTTAAGCGTCACCGTGAGTGAATTTTTATCCCAATCGGTCACCGTTGTCGGCGCCGTCAAAACAACCGGGAAGTACCCGCTGAGACGGCCTGAACGAATACTGGATGTCCTGGGAATGGCAGGCGGGTTGACTGAAACGGCTGGAAAATCAATTCAACTGTTGCGTCGTTCGCCGATGGCTTCATCTGAAGGTGCTCTTTCGTCTGAGGCTGTCGAACTTGTGACAATCCAGCTTGCCGATTTACTGACAGGTCGTCCTGAGTACAACCAGCCGCTGGTGAATGGAGATTTGATCAGTGTGCCCGAGGCCGACACGATTTATGTCACCGGGAATGTGGTCAAGCCAGGATCGTTTACCCCTCGCGAGAACGTCACCCTTTCACAGGCGATTGCCCTGGCTGGGGGCTTAACACCAACCGCGCAGGCATCAAATATCAGCGTTTTTCGCGGGATTCCTGGGGCAACCGCCCGTCAGGAACTGGTGTTTAAACTTCGGGACATTGAAACCCGAAAAGTGGCCGACCCGGTTTTGCTAGCCAACGATGTGGTTTATATCCGGGGGTCTGAATCACGCAGCATTGGCTATGCCTTTCTGCGAGCAATCACCACTGGTTTTGGAACGGCGGCTGGCTATGCGATTTTCCGGTAGGTTCACATCTGGTGAACCTGCCGGATGCCGGCCCAGCCAGTTCAGGGTCTTCCTATAATTTTCTTAAGCTGCAGGTCCTCCTCTGGTCAATTCGTGGGTTGTCCTCTTATCGTGAATTTTGATTCAAAGAGGCTACCATGTCAGGTTCTGGTTTCGGAAATGAGCAGTTTCCGAACCCAGAGCCTTTTTTTCTTTCTGAAGCGCTGGTGTGAGTCGCCATCAATCAGGTTCAAAGGTGGGAAATCAGAAGGCGGATGCTCT
>DAOQNB010000648.1:0-4261 GCA_035335845.1 Acidobacteriota bacterium
CCCGGCAATGAGACTGAATAGGCCGCTTTCCACAACGCTTCGCGCATTTCGCGAGCCGAGCGAAACCGCTCCTCCGGTTTTTTTCTCAAGGCACGGTAAATAACGGCCTGTAACGGTTCGGGTACAAATGCTGAGAGCGGTTCCGGTTCGGCAAACGCAACTTTGCCGACGATTGCCATAAAGTCTCCACCAGGAAATGGGAAATTCCCGGTCAATAACTGGTAGGCCATCACTCCGACTGACCACAAATCCGATTGTTCCGACCGTTTTCCGTCAAAGGCTTCGGGTGACATATAGAGCGGCGTGCCTGAAACCATACTGGCCGAACTGGTTGATTTGAGCACTCGGGCAATTCCGAAATCCGCCAGGCGGGGAATGTCGCCCTGCAATAAAATATTGGCTGGTTTGAGATCGCGGTGGATGATGCGCCGTTCGTGGAGGTGCTCCAGTCCCTGCAAAATGCCGTTAATCAGCGTCACAGCCACACCAACCGAAGGCGCTTTTCCGCCGTACCGTTCAAGCCAGTCATAGAGCGACCCGCCCGGAGCATATTCGCTGACAATCACAATCTGTCCTTGAAACACATCCGCGCTGATGATTGGCAAAATATTCGGATGACCCGATGCCTTCACCCAAATGGCGGCTTCACGTTTGACAGCTTCCACATCAATGTCTTCTTCAATCGGAAGCTTGAGCGCCACCTGAGTGGTGACAACCGATGTCCGATGTTCAGCCAGCCAGACCACACCAAAATTGCCACGGCCAAGCTTTTTCACAAGGATGTAAGGTCCAATCTGAGCACCAGATGACAGCATAATAGACATTATCGGAGTTAGGGTTTTGCCTCATTCTGACTATTGATTTAAAAGCACTTACAATCGTGATTTCCTTATCACCGATAATGTCTAATATCTTTCAGGGTTCAGGGTTCAGGGTTCAGGGTTCAAAATTGTAAGGGAAGACAATTTTATCAATAATAAGTACCTTGTCATAAGTTTTCTGAGATATTGGGTTTGGTAAGTGCTTGATTCTTTTCCGTCTTTTCCGTGTTTTCCGTGGTTAAAATGTTTGGAAATTTTCGGTAAGGTACTTACCATTTAGGAAGGAATCATCTGGATCAGCAAATAGTTAACTCATTGAAAGAGTTGGATTCCTCTGAATCGTGAATCCTTAGACGAAAGAGCACATCATTGTGCCGCAACTGAGTTTAAACTCAAATAGTCCTGTCAATGGCAACTGAAAAAACAGGTTGCAGGATTGGATTTTTCTTCCTAAAGTGGCAGCCCCCGTCACGTTTCTGGTTCATCCAAATACCCCAAATGCTGAACATGCCCATTTTCCCGCCGCAGGAAAGCACTATGTTCCGCTCGTTTGTCAGTTCAAATACTTCACTCTTCACTGGTGCCGCAACCGTTGCCCAAAGTTTGGGCCTGTTTTTGCCAAAAGCCACGGCCTCACTCTGGATCCACGGCACATCAATCGAAGCCTTTCAATCGGCGCGCTCCCTCATTTTTCGCCTGCAACACCAGATCCGCCCCTGTCGGTGGGCGTTTACCGGGATTGACTTTGACACCTTAACCTGGCTGCAGAAACGCTACATTGATGATTTCGTGTATCTGCCACCAGTTTCGGTCTCGCTGAGCATCAATCGTTTCTTTCAATCGGTTCGGCCACAGGCATTGGTGATTCTCGGCTCGGGTGAAGGATTGTCAAAAGCTGTTTTTTCAAGGGCTTGCCAGCAAAATATTCCCATCATCTGGACTGAAATTGATGAAACAGTAATCCCACAGCTTCAGCAGTTGTGGAAAGCCGGGGATCTTCACCCTGCGAATTCCAGGTTTGGCGTCCAAACATCCCTGGTGAAAGAGCAACTTCAGGCATCGGGCATCCCCGCCCCGTTCATTTCGGTCACTGGCAGTCTGCAGTATGAATTTCCCCCAGAACCGTCTCAACCTTCCCGCAATCGGGTATGTGCTGAGCTTGGGATTTCACCTGAATCTGAGATTGTTGTGGCACCGCAAGTTCATCCAGGTGAGGAACAACTCTTGTGCGAGGCGGTGCGTTACCTTCGCCGGACCCGACCGTCTATCAAACTGGTGCTTGTGGTGTATTCCGACGCGCAACTTCGGGATATTCAACGCCTGCTTTCCAGGGCTGGTATGAAAAATCATGTGGCCGGCGAACCTGGCGCCAATCCTGAATCAGAAGTGGTCATCTGCTCAACTTCCTTTGATTCGAGCGTCCTCGCTTATCTGGCTCAGGTTGTGATTGCGGGTGGAAGTTTTGTTCCAAACGCCAGGACCTATAATCCAATCGCTGCCGTGCAACTCAGGAAACCAGTCGTGGCAGGACCATATCTGACACCACTGACAGCGGCGACGCGTCAACTCCTGCACATAAGCGCCATTCAATCCATTGATCAAAAAACACTTGCCGATACATTGGAGGCTGTCCTCAGTCATCCTGAAACCTATCAGACCCGGCTGGATTCAGCCCATACGTTTGTCCAAAACCTGAATGGTGCGGCTGGGAAACTCTTTGGTTTGATTGAATCCTCACTTGAGAAACCTTCGCCCCAGTTACCGGCAAGAAATAGACTTGCCCCCACGTTCCGCGACCAAATCGGGCAAAGCCGGGCGTGGAAATTGCTGGCCCAGCCTCTGACCCGGCGGCAAATCCCTGATCTGGATGCGCTCCGTCAACGACTTGGAAACCCGGACACCATTTTGTGCCTTGGCAACGGTCCATCATCAGAAGACCCGGTGGTTTTTGAGGTCCAGTATGACGCTCTGTTTCGGGTCAATCATCTCTGGCAACAGCGCGGACGATTGATCCATCCGGATGTGGTTTTTGTCGGAACTCCAGAGACGCTCAAGAAAGTCAGACCTTGCATTTACGGCTTTTCTTCGGTGCGCAAAGAATACGGCATGCTCTTGCGCAATTTGTGGACATCTGGACCACAGCCGATTGAATATTGTACTGTCGAGCGATTGTGCAACTTTCAGGAATACAGTCGAACCGATAAGCTTTCCAACGGCACCCTGATGGTGATGGTAGCGGCTGCCTTACGCCCGAAACGACTGATCATCGGCGGAATTGACCTGTACCGGCATCCAGATGGGCGCTATCCGGGTGATTTTCATGCGACTAACAATTATGCCCCGACACATGATCGCAATATCGAACTGGATGTCATCACGGCTACCTTGCGCGAATTTCCCAATGAACTGGTCATTATTGGTGATGTGTTGCACCAGTCGCTGATTGAATCCGGAATCAACTTAGGGCTGAAAAAACCAGGGCCTGGGGCTGAGGGCTTGGGGCTGAAGACTCGCAAGCTCGGGGCAATCAAAGGGATGAGGGATGAACCCAAGGGATGAGGGGATGAAGGATGAAAGAAAACCAATTCTTCAGCCCGACTTCTTCAGCCCGACTTCTTCAGCCCGATGTCTTCAACCCAATATCTTCAGCCCGACTTCTTCAGCCCGACTTCTTCAGCCCGATGTCTTCAACCCAATATCTTCAGCCCGAGAACTTATATGGAAACTCCGATTCGCGTGTATGTCGGTGCAACTGAAGAACATCTGGTGCCCTGTGCGGTGCTTGAGTACTCTATTCGGAAACATACGGCTTCGCCAGTTACGGTCTTACCGCTCTATCAAAGCGGGATTGATATTCCAATTCCAAAAGATCCGGCCAATCGTCCGTTCACCAAGTTTTCTTTTCAGCGATTTGTGATCCCCGAGATTCAGTCATTTTCCGGACGGGCAATTTATCTTGATTCAGACATGCTGGTGTTCCGTGATATTCGCCAATTGTGGGAGCACCCATTTGATGGGGCACATTTGCTCGCGGTTCAACACCCTGAAAAGAAGCAAATAGTTCAGTTTAGCGTGCTGGTGCTGGACTGTGCGGCACTTGGATGGAGAATTGGTGACATCGTGGCTGGGCTGGACCAGAATCAGTTTACCTACGGGCAGTTGATGGATGGTAAAGCAGTTGTTAAAAATATTGGGATAACCATTTCGCCGGCGTGGAACGACCTTGAGCATTTCGACCCGCAGCAGACAGCACTGCTCCACTTTACGAGAGTCACAACCCAGCCCTGGTTATCGCCCCGCAACCCGCTGGGTTATCTGTGGTTTGAAGCTTTATTTCAAGCACTGGACGCTGATCAGATCCAGCTTGATTTGGTCAAAGACCACGCTCAACGGGGATTTTTGCGGCCTTCGGTTTTGTGGCAAATTGAACACCGCGTCGC
>DAOQNB010000649.1:0-4259 GCA_035335845.1 Acidobacteriota bacterium
CCCCAGTTGACAATAGCTTCTATGGGTTTTCGGTGCTCGCACTGGCTGATAAACGGATGATTCAACTGGTTTGGAAAAAAGGTTCAATCCCAGTTACCCCAGAAGTTCCAACCGCTTTTGTTCAAGTATTTTCAGCCGATGGTACCCTTGAGCGCACTATTTCACTGGAAAAGAGCACCGAATTTCAGGGAGTTTCGAGTTACGAGATATTTGGAGAAACCTCAACCGGAAAAGTGCTCCTGCTTTCAGAAACTGAAAGCTATCAACCAGGCGAGTTTACAAAGTTTTCCATCATTGACTGTACCACTGGGGAAATTCAAGAAAAATCACGGTCCCAATCACGCTTTCAAGGGACAATCTGGTGGTTTCAAAAAGGTATGGCAGGTGGGAGTGAAAACAAGTTGTTTATGGAACGACCAGGTCAAGGAAAACCAAAATCGCTGATTTATTTCAACGCCGAGACTGGTGAGAAACGAACCCTGATCGGTGCCAAAAACTGATCACGAAGTCTCAAATCACCCGGAAGATGCCTGCCAAATCCACATTGGCGGGCATCTTCCGATTTTGCACCAGCAATTCTGTGGAGACAAACCACCATGAAAAGCCTGAACATCATCCTCGCCCTGGCCAATCGCCAACTCCTTGAGAATCGCCCGATTTTTGCACTGGCATTGGTCGGTGGACTGGCCACGCTGGCGCTTCCGTTTGTGATTGGGACTCCACCCAAAGCCGCTGATCACCGGGAGTTTCTGGAGAATATTCGAGCTGGGGCCCAGGTGCTGGGAATGGTGGTAAGTTATGGCGTCGCCTTTTACCTGGGCATTTCCCTGTTTGGCCGCGAGCTTTCTGAAAAGCGAATGGGATTTTTCTTCTCACGTCCAATTTCGACCAATGCCCTCTGGATTGGGAAACTGCTTGGCGCGTGGCTGCTGATTGCCAGTTCGCTGTTGCTGGTGTGTTTGCCGGCAATCCTGATGGATGCCAATCCTTTTCTGCTGCGGGAAAAAATGAGCTGGCCGGTGGTCATGTCTCTGGTGGGAGCCTTGCCCTTCTTATTTTGTCTGGGACTGACCGCGAGCATCGCTTTCCGGTCGAAATCGTGGTGGCTG
This sequence comes from Acidobacteriota bacterium, assembly GCA_035335845.1. Taxonomy (GTDB): domain Bacteria; phylum Acidobacteriota; class Blastocatellia; order Chloracidobacteriales; family Chloracidobacteriaceae; genus JACQXX01. Next base: position 1,110 of record DAOQNB010000649.1, read on the forward strand.
ACGGTTGATCTGGTGTCTCTGGCAATAACCGTCTTGCTGGTCCTGTTTGGAGTGGACCGATTAGAGCGGGAAGTCGCCATCCTGCCACTCATTTTTGGTGGTCTGCTTTTTTTCGCTGTGACCACGACCGGTATGCTGGTGGCTTCCCGAATCAGCCTTGGTCAGGGCCGAACCAACCTGCCGTCTGTTCATCGCGTAATGTCGTTGTGCCTCTGGTCAATTGTATTTCTCGGAGTTGGCCTCTTTGACGGCTACACCCGCTGGGTCATCAATGTGACACCTGATGACTTTACCCAACTCCGAAATGTCAGCCCGATTTCAAACGGCTGGTTTTTGATTGATGGACAGGCACAGTATCGGCCTGATTATTTTCCGACCCTGTTACACAATCCACTCACGGGTCAGTTTGTCAGGGTCGGGGATCTCGACACAGAGTACTCTTTCCCATCGGTTTCACCAGATGGTCACTATGCCGCCTGGGTTCATATCTCTCGGCACCGAAAGCCGGAAGACTCAGGTGGACTATACTCTGGAAATCTGGTTGTGTGTCGTCTGGAGGGAACGATTCCCAAACCCCAAACCACCAGTCTGGTGTATCCATCAAACACACACTTTGAATTTTCTCCAGATGGAGCATTCGTCGCCGCCATTACTCCAGATCGAGTTGAATTGATTTCCATCCAGTCTCATCGAATCATCAACCAGTTTTCCATCCCCGGTAAATTACAGAAAGATGGCGAGATGTTTCTTCGCAAAGCGGTCTTTCCGTCACCTGAAATTCTAAGATTGTACCGGTCAGCCTATCGAAGCGATCCCTGCCAAATTGTTGAGATTAACCTGAAAATGAAAACAATTGCTGAAACTGGGTGGATCGAAATCAGCTTCTTTGATCATCCCAGTTACAACCAGGCCACCGATCAACTGGTTGTTTACTCAAATACTGAATCCTACCCAGTCATGGCTTGCTGGATTTTTGATGGTCGAACCGGAAAGCGACTCTTTTCACTTCCCACAACCAACGGATTTTCAAAAACCTTTGTGCTCTCGGATGGGCGATATCTTCAGGCCATTCCAACATACCAAACCGTCGTCACTCATAAGGTTATACACGGTCAAGTCACTTATATTTTAAAAGTACAATTTAATCTTTTTCCTGCCGATGGAAAAAAACACTCCTCCTTCGAATTGGCCCTGGAGGTCAAAGAAACAAAATCCAACTCATTTTTCTTTTGTGCCGAAACCAAATTAGGAGAGGTACTCTGTCTGGTCAATAATGAATCTGGCAAATCTCAACTCTACAAAATCGATTGTGATACAGGACAAGTTACCCCAAGAATGAGTTTTGAATTTACCTCATCACCCGTTTCTACGAGTCAAGATGAGTATATTACAATAAGCGCAGCAGCCTGTATGCTGAGAAAAGAATGGCCTCGGGATGACGTCGAGGTTCCCTACTATCATATTGACCCGACAACCTGGAATCGCCGGCAACTATATGCCACCAACTTTTCCAGGTCGTTTTACTACTGAGAGATTCACTACACCATATCGTGTAGTCCCTTCCGCAGATCGTTGCTGTTTTATCGCTCGACCTCTTGCCCTTCACCGAATCTATCGTTTGTTCAGCAGGGGGTTGGATTTTTCCTGAGTCACGTAATTCCTGCCTCTGTACTATCAACTTGCAATGGGATCCCCGTAAGAGAAACCGGTCAAGTGATTCAATCAAAAAATCTTAGCGAACTACTGACTACTGACTACTGACAACAAACTGGTATCAGCAATTGACCGGGCTCCCCTTCCCAACCCGGAATTCCATCTGACCTGAATGGCCTGCTGGCACGAAAATTGTTCGCTTTTTCAAATGCTTCGCGTCACAATGGTTCGCACTCACAATTTCGCCGAAGCACATTCTCTCAATCCACTTGATCAAATTTGTCAGAACCGCCCCCCAGATCATTCAGCCGCTCAGAGTGACGTGAGGTGGTTCCTTCCAGGAAGAAAGGTAGGGTCGCGCTTATGAAATCAATAGCTCGACTATTTCAGATTACAATCCTTGCGTGTTTGATTTGCGGAGCTTCCGTTGCCGCAACTGCCCAAAGCCGGGACACCTATGTGATTTCCGCCCGGGCTGGACTGGTAAATCTTGTATCCGGAACAGTTACCTACCAGCACGCGGGTGAAATGCGCTGGCGCTCAATGGCCTCCGTCGAAGAACTCGGACCCGGTGACCGGGTGCGGACTTCGGCAGGTGGGCGGGTTGAAATCCTGCTCAACCCCGGCTCCTATTTGCGCCTGAACGAAAATTCTGAATTTGAACTAACCAATCCTTCATTTGACGACCTTCAAATTTCACTGCTCAGCGGAAATGCGATCATCGAAATGACCGGCACCGATGGCAGCGAAGTCTTTATGAAAGTCCTCACCCCAAAACAAACCTTTTCCATCATTGATGACGGCCTTTATCGGGTCAACGTACTCCCGGATGGAATCAGCGAACTCCTGATCCGAAAAGGCAAAGCAGCTCTGGCCAGCGACCCGTCCAAAAAAATCAAAGATGGACGAAAAATCATTGCCAGCGCGGCAGAACCAACCATTGAAAAATTCGATAAGAAAAAAGACCAGGACATGTTTGATATGTGGAGCGGCCAGCGGGCTGAACTCCTGGCCACGGCCAATTCCCGCCTGACCGACAACCGGATTCTGACCGGAATCAATGCCTATCAGGCAGCCGGAAACTATGGGTTCGGCTATCGTCCGTTTTATGGCCTCTGGTTCTATGACCCGTTCCTGAGCGGCTATTCGTTCTTCCCGTTTTATAGCGACTGGTTTTCACCCTATGGGTTTAACTACACGATCTGCTATGGCCTGCCGTGGTGGTATTACCGACCATTGCCATACGGATATTTCCCGAATGGATACGGCTACTGCTGCAATGGCGGAACTGGTGCAGGCACGGGAACCGGTACAGGAACCGGCACCGGAACTGGCACTGGCACCACTGCCGGAAATGACTCGAAATTCACGGTCGCCCCGCCAGTTCGCACCCGGCCAACCCTGACTGGCGGAACCCCAGGCGTCACAACCACCAAAAACAATAAAACCACGTTGCCTGAAATCTCTGGGAAGCCAATGCCAGGTGTAAGCGGGAGT
>DAOQNB010000650.1:0-4258 GCA_035335845.1 Acidobacteriota bacterium
AGGTCGGGCTGAAGAGGTCGGGCTGAAGAGGTCGGGCTGAAGAGGTCGGGCTGAAAAAACGGGCTGAGGGTTGAAAAAATGGGCTGAGGGCTGAGGGCTGAGGGCTGAAAAAAACGGGCTGAAGAAGACGGGTTTTAATACCCCAAGCCCTCAGCCCCAAGCCCCCAGCCCTTGAGTTGCCCCGGCGGTGGTTCGCCCTATTTCACCACCAGATTCAACAGTCGTTTTGGCACGATGATGGTTTTGACGATGGTTTTGCCTTCCAGGGAGGATTGAACCTTGGGGTCGGCCAGAACCGTGGCTTTCATCTGTTCTTCGGTGGCTTCGGCATCAACCAGGACTTTGGTGCGCAGCTTTCCATTGATTTGAACCGGGATCTCAAGCTGAGCTTCGCGTGCCCATTCGGCCACAAAGACCGGCCATCTGGCTTTTGAGACCGAGGATGTGTGGCCGAGTGCTTCCCAGAGTTCTTCGGAAATATGCGGTGCCAGAGGGGACAGCATAACCACAAGCGCTTCAAGCCCTTCTTTGATAACAAAAATATCAGCCAGGCCCGCTTGTGAAACCTCGGGCACGGTGGCATCAAAGTCATACATGGCATTGGTCAGTTCCATACAGGCGGCAACCGTGACATTGAGTCGGAGGCCTTCCTCATACGCATGGGTAATGCGCTGAATGGTCTGGTGGGTTGCCCGGCGAATGGTTTGCTGGGCATCAGAATAGGCCGTGGGTTCACTGTCAAACATGGTGGTTGCGGCCAGGGCATGCCACTTACGAACCAGTCGCCAGACACGCGCCAGATACCGCATGGCACCTTCCGCAGCCGGGTATTCGACCGATACATCCTGATCCGGCAACGTCAGGGTTGATTCATCAGGTTGTTCCAAAATAAACGAGAGCCGGTTCTGGTCATCAAAGGCACGGGTTCCCTTCAACACCTGATCAAACAGCGGATGTTCTGGGGCAATGACCCGGAGGGATTGTTTCCAATCAACTTCTTTTTCCGGTGGTGCGGCAAAGAGGATCGAGAGCCGGGTGGCATCGGCGCCATAGCGGTCAACCATTTCGTCTGGATCAACCACATTGCCCTTATTTTTCGACATTTTGGCACCGTTGAGGATAACCATTCCCTGAGTGAGCAGGGTTTTGACCGGTTCGCCAAATTCAACCAGACCCAAATCGCGCATAATCATGGTCCAGACCCGGGTATAAATCAGGTGCAGGACGGCGTGTTCGATGCCGCCGATGTAGAAATCAACCGGCATCCAGTATTTGACAATCGCGGGATCAAAGGGGAGTTGATCGTTTTTTGGATCGCAGTACCGGAAATAATACCAGTTTGAATCAACAAACGTGTCCATGGTGTCGGTATCCCGCCGGGCTGGACCACCACAGGTTGGACAGGAGACATTGACATATTCGGCACAGCGGGTCAGCGGGGCCCCGACTGAGAAATCCAGGTTGTCAGGCAATTTGATAGGCAGGTCTTCTTCACGAGCCGGCACAATACCGCAGGCTGGACAATGAATCATCGGGATGGGGGTGCCCCAGGCGCGTTGGCGGGAAATACCCCAGTCACGGATCCGGTAGGTGACAGTTGCCTTCCCAAATCCATTGGTTTCAGCAAATTGAGCCATCGTAACCTGGGCTTCATCCGAAGGGAGGCCCGCATACTGGCCGCAATTTGGTCCGAGAAACCCTGGATCAGTAAAGGGCAGTTCCGAAAACCGAAGGGTGACATTGGCATCTGACTCGGTATACCCCCAAATCACACGCTGGATGGGCAGATGGTATTTGCGGCAGAACTCATAGTCCCGCTCATCGTGGGCGGGAACACACATAATTGCCCCGGTGCCGTATTCGGCCAGGACGAAATTGGCCACCCAGATCGGGAGCTGTTCCTGATTAAACGGATTGACGGCACACAGTCCGGTGCTGATGCCTTCTTTGGTGGTGCCTTCGCCAATTCGATCCATGGTGCTCATTTTGCTGACCTGGTTGATAAATGCTTCAACCGGTTCACGATTGGGTGACTGGGCGAGCAGATGCCTGACAAGTGGGTGTTCCGGCGCGATCACAACGGCGCTGGCCCCAAAGATAGTATCAATCCGGGTGGTAAAGACTTTGATTGACCTGGATGAATCGTGGGCGAGGGCAAAATCAACCAGGGCGCCTTCGCTCCGACCGATCCAGTTGCGCTGCATGGTGAGTACCCGTTCCGGCCAGTTGCCCTGCAGTTGGCCATTGATTCCAGCCAGCAATTCCTCGTTATAGTGGGTGAGGCGGACGTACCATTGTTTAAGCTCACGTTTTTCAACCGGGGTGTCTTCATGTCGCCAGCAAAACCCGCCTTCCGCCTGTTCGTTGGCCAGACTGGTCTGACACTTGTCGCACCAGTTGACGGTGGCGAGCTTGCGATACACCAGCCCTTTTTTGAACATTTGAATGAAGAACCATTGGTTCCAGTGGTAATACTCGGGCGTACAGGATGCGATTTCACGGGACCAGTCATAGCTGAACCCAACGCGTTTGAGCTGGTCGCGCATGACGGCGATATTTGACCGTGTCCAGGTGTCAGGCGGCTGGCCGTGTTTGATGGCGGCATTTTCAGCCGGCATTCCAAAGGCATCCCATCCAATCGGGTGAAGCACGTTAAACCCGTTCAGGCGCTTATACCAGGCAAATGCGTCTCCCAGCGAATAGTTACGGACGTGACCAATGTGGATGCGCCCGGAGGGGTAGGGAAGCATTTCCAGTGAATAGAATTTGGGTTGATTCGGATCCGGGTGGACCTCAAAGGTATGGTCCTCAGCCCACCGTTTTTGCCATTTGCGTTCGACGTCTTGCGGGAGGTACTTCTCGTTCATTGTTGTTCGATGTCCTTCTTTCGTGTCCACAGGTTCCCAAAATCCAGGGGGAGTCATCGGGAAAGTGTATGGACCAAAATGATGCTCAATGCAAAGCGTTGCCACCAAAGATTCACCAAAAGCAGTGAAAGAGAGCATCATCAGAGTTGGCGTGGCAGGTGTCAAGGGGAAGGGTTTGGGGTTTGGGGTTTTTCGAGAAAACCAGTCCGCACAATGGGGCTTTTCGGTGCTCTGGTCGAGAGCTGGTCATTGCCGGTCCGTCCTCAGGAGCTGGGCAACCGGTTGGGTCGTGCCGGGCGCACAGGCTGGTGACGGAAGGTGTGATAGAACTGTTGATGGTGGGCCAGGGCCTGACGATAGATGTGGTGCCGGGCTGGATCCGGAGTAAAAAGCGTACTGGCCGGGATCTGTGATTGAGCCAGATCCTGGAGACCCAACTGATGGAAGACCCACAGTGCGGCACCCCGGGCTGAAACCTCGGCGTTTTCGAGCCGAAGAACTGGCCGGTTCAGGGCGTCACAGATGATTTGGGCCCAGGCCGGAAATGCCGTCAGCGCCCCGCCCGAGGCAATAATGTGATCAATTGGAAACCCAGCCAGGTGCAGATTTTCTAAGATCCAGGCCAGACGGAGCGCAATGGTTTCAATGGTTGCCTGGACCAGTTGAAGGGGAGTGGTCTGGAAGTGAAGGCCCGCCACCAGGCCGAAGGTATCAGCACTCCAGCCTGGGCTGCGTTCTCCGGCGAGGAAGGGCAGACAACTCAAGCCATGAGAGTCAGGTATAGAGTCTGATAAAAACTGGTTGATCTCAGCGGTTGATGGAAGGTTGAGGACCTCACGCAGCCAGCCCAGCAGATTTCCAGCATTGCTCAGCGCACCACCAACTAAATGCCACTGCTGGTCAATGCGATACTGCCAGAGCCCCCCGGTGAACAGTTGCCGGGCCAGAGCCGGAGTTTTGAGTTTTTGGAACGTTTCGGGGATGCTCAGTCGCAGGGCTGCCGAGGTGCCAAGGTTGAGGACGGCTGCCGTCTGGCAGGGTGGGCCGCTCCCGAGATTACTGCAGGCGCCGTCCCCAAGCGAAAGAAACCATTGTGCTGACGTGAGTCTACCTAGCTGCTCCTTGTATGGCGCACGCAGCCTTTCTCCTGAAAAACACAGGGTGTCTGGGGCAATCGTTGAAAGTTGTGACTGTGTCAGGCCACATAGATCGAGGGTTGGTGGATCCCAGTGGCCCAGTTCTTGATGAAATACTCCCGTCCCTGAAGCCATTGAGACACTCACCACCCGTTCCCCAAACAACCGGAGTCCCAGATATTCGGCAAATGACATCCACCACAGGGCAGAGAAGTGGAGTGATGGCTGGCTGGCTTTGATCCAGCGTATTTTGGC
>DAOQNB010000651.1:0-4249 GCA_035335845.1 Acidobacteriota bacterium
AGAGAAATTCAAAGTCATTGACCCGATTAAGAACCGACCCAAGTTCCGGGAGCAGCACCGCGTAGGCTTCGGCTTCATCGGGGACTGGTTTTCCAGCCAGATGCTGGGCCAGCGGAGACAGCGTTGGCTCATCCAGAATCACCTGGTCTCCACCCTGGAGCAAAATGCAGAGCCGAACCGCCTCATCGGTTGAATACTCCGAAAAATCGCCCGCTTCAGCCGTCGCAATCAGGAGGTCACGATGTTGGAGCGCCGGTGGGCCGGTGAGCGTGACCCAGACAGAAAGCAGCCCGTCGGCGTCAAAGTGATTATTGGTAATGAGTTCAATGCCTTGCGTAAACCGGAGCCGATCAGGATGGCTGACAAGGTTAAGACAGATTTCGGTCGAAGTATCGGCTTTGAGTTCGCGAGGAGTTTGATTGCCCTTCCAATGCGAGAAATGCAGGCTACTGGGAACCGTCCCATCAACCGAAAGTTTGGGTACTGACTCCAGTCCGGAGTGATAAAATTCGAATTTCATATGGGGAGGAGCCTCGAAAAAAGGAATTGACAGCGCCAAAGCGGTTGCGTATTATCCGCGTTCCTTCTTGTTCATTCAATGCGGCCAGGTAGCTCAGTCGGTAGAGCAGCGGACTGAAAATCCGCGTGTCGGCGGTTCGATTCCGTCCCTGGCCACCATTTACGAGAAACAAAAAAGCGGCGAGCCTCACACGACTCGCCGCTTTTTTGTTTTTTCAAATGGAGTCGTCTGTAAAACCAGCGAAATTCAGCTATCTGATGGTGATACCATTTTGGAATGAAATCCTCGTATTATGGGAAGGCTAAATGATTGAAAAAATTGTATTTCCCTCAGCCCTTAGCCCGATACCCTCAGCCCAAAATGGTATGATCAACCTTTGAGTGACTCGCTACAGATGACCACCGGGACAGGCGGTTGATTTGCCAGCGAAGTGGCCCGTTCAGTAACTTCGCGCAAGTTATGCTGGCTGTAAATCTCTTTCAACTTCTGATATAAACCCTGACCCACCACATGGTTACGGCGCAAGCCATTGAGTTCTCGGTTGACTGCGCTGGTGATTGGTCCACGGAAGGCTTTTTCCAATATATTGATCAAACCTTTAATTTCCTCATCAGTCACTGTTGAAAACAGTACCCGTAGCTCACGCTGAACATATCGTTGTCCCTGGCTTAATGATGCCGTGTGGTCGCGTTCAGCCTGGCGGTGTTTCACCTCTTCGGCAAAAAGTCGTTTCACCCGCATAACTGCCTGGTTGTAGCTGGCTGGGAGTTCACTCGTTTCCATTTCCGGACTACAGCGGATAATTCCAAGAATCCGTGGAATATCACGGGAGATGATAGTTCCTTTTTCATCAAGCAAGAAAAGCTGCTGGTATCGTCCTGCCTGACACATCACAAACATTCCGTCGTGAAGGGCTGGGCGAGCAGAGCGAATTCCATCCCTCAGATTTGCGATTCGTTCGTATTCGGCTGGATTTTCCTTGCGCAACAGCCTCAAGAGTTCTTCTGCCTCATTGAGGTCAAAAATATCTCCTTCCTCATCTTCAAACAAACTCAACTGGGTTCCTCTTTTTTCATAAATTGCATACATGGCTTCTTCATTGAGGCGTTCAGAACGGTCGAGAATGGCTGAATCTTCACCAACTGAATCATGGATTTCCTGAATACGGTTTTTCAATTTGGCTTTGAGTCCAAGTTGCTTTTCAATTCCGATTTCCGGGAGAAAATTGAAGGCATAAACCGTGGTGTGGTCACTCCCAATGCGATCAATGCGCCCAAAGCGTTGAATGAGTCGCACCGGGTTCCAGTGCAAATCATAGTTGATAATCAGATTGGCATCTTGCAGGTTCAGCCCTTCGGCTAACACATCCGTCGCAATGAGAATATTGATTTCATCATTGGATGTTACCAAACGCTGTTCAGGATTGGCTTTCGGTGCAAACCGTCCGACCAGAGCGGCTTTTTTCCCAGTATTGCTGAAAATGACCTCGATGTCAGACCTGGTGCCGCCGGGATTCAGATTTTCATACAAATATTTGGCCGTGTCGGCATACTGAGTAAAAATCAGACACTTCCCGTCTTTTAAAGGCGACCTGGACAAATACTGTTTGAGCCTTTGGAGTTTGGCGTCCTGAGTCGGTGTGATTGGTTCGACCAGAGTCAGAATCTCCTGGAACAATGAAATGTCCGAAGAAATATCTTGTCGTAACCGATCAACTTTGAAATCCTCAACCGAGTACCTGCCAGATACTTCACGTAAGGCATCTATCAGTGAGACTTCTTCAAGTGTATCTGATTCATACAAAAGCCCCTGAGCGTCTTCTCCAGCAGGGATCACACCTTCGTTGATTGCTGATAAAAAGGCGGTGTGCATTCGCAACAACCGCCGAATTGTTTCCCGAAAAGCAGCCACGCTTGATTCAAAGCGTTTGAAAAGCAAAATGCGGGTCAGTCCACGCAGGTTTTTCCCCGCCCGCTGCAAATTTACATAAGGCTCAACCTTTTGTTTGTCTTTGCGGACATAGTTCCAAAGTCCATAGCGGGCATAGGTTAATTCCCGCTCGCCACGCCTGGATTTTGCCTTGCCAATATATCCCAACAATTTTTGGTAGAGCCCCTGATACGTTTCTTCAATGCTGTAATCAACTGTTTCCAATTCACGTTTGGGAAAAAACTGATGCCTGCCGCCAACCATGACATAGGCACTTCGGCGTCCGCTGGTGTACTCGTTGAACTGCGATGGGTTAAGCGGGGCATGCGTCTGAGCATCGTACCCATACCAGCGGAGAATATGGTTGCGGGTGCGGCGAATCAAAATGTTGGACAACAGGTCGGGAAGGTGTCGGTTGTTGTTTTCAACCAGTTTGAAGTACTCGCGCAGATTTGGCGGATCCACCGGCAAATCGGTCATTTCTTCCTGATGAAACAATTTGATCTGGTGATAGACATCCCATGCGCTTTTATTGCGAGGGGTAGCCGTCAAAAAACAGCATCGCTTCCCAGCCGCCAGAAATTGTTGCAAGAGCCGGTAGCGTTGAGTATCAGGGTGACGGAAGTTGTGGCTTTCATCCACCAGGACAAAATCCCGGTCGCGATACATAACATCATTCAAAATTGATGCCGCGTCGTTTTCGGTTTCGACCAGTAACCCAATGGACAAAACACGGGCATTGAGTTGATACACTTCGTTGTAGCGCTCCCACATTCCGATCAGCGGTGCCGGGCAAATAACCAGCGGGCGGGCGTGTTCGGTTCGTTCAAAGTGTTTGACAATCGCGGCGCCGATGTAGCTTTTCCCAAGCCCCACCACATCTGAGACAAATCCTCCGTCATATTTCCGAATGATTTGCACCGCCTGGCGAACGGCTGTTTTCTGGAAATCAGCCAACCGGGAAGTAATATCATCGTCCCACAAAATGTCTTGCGGGCTGGTGTCCTCCAACCGATCTTTCACCAGGGTATAGAGGGTTTTCATATACACATCATAGGGGCGTGCCAGTGAAACCGCCCAGGATGTTTTCAGCTCCTGCATGAGGGCTTCGTTAAATTCTTCCGACTCATTCCACAACTCATCAAACCAGCGACAGAGTTCGACATGGTTCTGGTTTCCATGGACCACAACATTCAATTCAGTGTTGTGTGTCACTCCAGCCAATGTCAGGTTTGATGATCCAACAATGGCAATTCCATTTTCCTGACGGTTGACAGGCCGTCCACGGTCGTCAAAAACCTGTCCATAAGTGAAAATGTATGCCTTGGCATGCAGTCGTCCCTGGATATAGACGCGAACCTGCAACCGTTTTTCCTCAACCATTTGCACCAGATCCTGGATAAGTGCTTCTATTTCATCGGTTTGGTCCGCCAGTGCCATCACCGTGCGAACATGTTCCGATGACTCGGCCTTCATGCGTTTGATCTCAGAACGTTTCGGATATGTCTGACCATCCAGGACGCTGGTCACCATATCGAGCCGCCGGTAGCCTTCGGCCAGTTGTTCGACGGTTTCCCGGTTGGTGGTATTGCCGATTAGTAATCGCAATTCCTTCACCTGTCGGAGCGGAACTCCAATGCTTTCAAATCCTGAGAGAAAAAAATACCCGACTGCAAACCGTGCCGATTCAGTGGTTTCAAGAATGCGGTTAATCTGGTCAACCAGTTTGTTGGTTCGATTATCAACAATGTCGTGGCCCATGGTTTTTTCTTTAAACTCAACATTCAAAAGTTTTTAGAG
>DAOQNB010000652.1:0-4241 GCA_035335845.1 Acidobacteriota bacterium
GTATGCAGGTTACATTCACTGTTGCCGGGATTCTAATCCTCGTTGCGCTCGCCATCGCGATTGGCGCTTACCGCCGAAAAGTTTCCGGATTAGAAAACAGTCACATAATTCACTCAAATAAACATAGCGAACTACTGACGACTGACCACTGACGATACCCTCGCTTTATCCATCAAACCGGGGCGGATTCCGCACCAGGTCACGGGTGATGTCTTCCACTGATTGACAACCGGCGAGCGCCATGGCCAGATCAAGTTCAGTGCGCAGGATTTCTAAAACCCGAGCCACACCTTGCTCGCCATCTACGGTTAATCCCCATAAAATTGGACGCCCGATGAGCACAGCCTTGGCGCCGAGGGCGAGGGCTTTGAGCACATCGGTTCCCCGCCGGATGCCGCCATCCATCAGGACTTCGATCCGACCGGCGACCGCCTCGGCAATTTCAGGGAGCACTTCGATGGTGGCGGGTGAGGTATCAAGCTGACGGCCTCCGTGATTGGAGACCACAATGCCTGCCGCACCGGAATCCACCGCCCGGACCCCATCATCTGCCCGAACAATCCCTTTAATCAGAACTGGAACCCGGGTAATTGAACGGAGCCATTCAATGTCTTTCCAGGTGACTGCCGGATCAATCAAGGTCGCAAAGTAGGCGGCCAGCCCGGAATCCAGGGCTTCTTTTGGAAGATCAGCAATCCCGGCAGGGAGCACATTTCTCACCGTCAGACCAGGTGGCAACTGGAAGCGGTTGCGGAAATCGCGTTCACGGCGTCCAAGCAATGGGGCATCAACCGTTAAAACCAGAGCAGTGCATCCAGCCTGTTCAGCGCGCTGGACAACCTCGCGGGTGACTTCACGGTCACGGTAGATATAGAGTTGATACCAGACCGGACCCGTGGCCACGGCGGTAATATCTTCCACCGCCGTGTTTGAGAGCGAACTTAAAATCATGATGGTACCCGCCGCACCCGCCGCTCGGGTCGTGCCGGCTTCGCCATCTGAATGAGCCATTCGATGAAATGCCGTCGGAGCAATCAGGATCGGCATGGAAACTGGGTGACCCAGAACCGTGGTGTTGGCGGTGCGCTGACTGACGTCAATCAAGACTCGATACATCAACCGCAGCCGATCAAAAGCGGAGTGGTTTTCCCGCAAGGTAATTTCATCGTGGGCGCCGCTGGCATAATAATCAAATGCCATTTGAAAGAGTTTTTCCTGGGCAAGCTTCTCAAAATCAAACACGTTGATCAGATTCATAGGATATTTTCGGACCTGAAGGATGGGGATGAGATCAAGGAGGGGCACAGTGATGGTTTGAAAACTGTAGCGCGAATCATTGAATTGTGCAAAAGGTGCTTTTATGGTGACTCATCCTTTCCGCATCTCCAGAAAATAGATATAAACACTCAATATTTTTCCCAAAGACCTCACCAAGGAGCACCCAGCCACCATGCAAACTACATCGAGTCAAGATAAGCCTATGATCCATCAGGGATTACTGGCGGTTGTCAAAGAAGTGGCGGCTGAGATTCATCCCGGAGAACTCAGCCGACCAATATCACTTGCGACGCGGCTGGATTATGACCTTGGGTTTGACAGCCTGAGCCGGGTCGAGCTTCTGTCTCGGATTGAACAGGTTTTTTCCGTCAAGTTGCCGGAAACCGCACTGATGCAGGTGGAAACCCCTGGGGATCTCCTGAAATTACTTGAACAAGCTGGAAGTCAGCCACGGGAAACAAGCCCGATTCTCCCCCTGCAGCCAGTCGCTGAGCTGGCTGAGAGTCCGTCAACCGAGCATCTTTCCACACTGACTGAAATTTTGACCCACCATGCACAGGTTCACGGAGATCGCCCGTACCTCCGGTTTTGTGAAACGGGACAAACCATTACCTATACCGACCTGTACCAGGATTCCTTAAAAATTGCCACGGGCTTGCGACGGCGAGGGCTCCTGCCCCAGCAGGCAGTTGGGCTGATGCTGACGACCAGCCGTGAGTTTTTTATTAGCTTTTTTGGATGTCTGTTTGCTGGATGTGTTCCCGTTCCGCTCTATCCACCGAGCCGGATTTCCCAACTCGCTGATCACCTGCAACGTCAGGTTCGCATTCTTGACAATGCCGAGGCTGTTTTGCTGATTACTTTTGATCAGGCCAAACCATTTACCGCGCTTTTACAGGCCAAAGTTGGATCGTTGCAGGAAATTGTTGCCGCTGAAGATCTTTACTACGCCGGCGAACCCTTGGACCCGGTTTCAGTTTCCCCACAGGATACCGCCTTTTTGCAATACACCTCCGGGAGCACAGGCACACCCAAAGGGGTGGTTTTAAGCCATGCCAACCTGCTGGCTAACGTTCGCGCGATGGGCACGGCGTTTAAGGTCACCTCATCAGATGTTTTTATTAGCTGGCTTCCGCTCTACCACGATATGGGCTTAATTGGCGCCTGTCTGGGAAGCCTCCATTATGCCTGCCTCCTGGTCGTGATGCCGCCGCAAAACTTTCTGGCCCGCCCAGAACGCTGGTTGAGAGCGATCCACGACTACCGGGGCACCATCGCAGCGGGTCCAAACTTTGGGTTTGAGTTGTGTCTGCGCAAAATCAAGGATGAAGACTTGCAGGGGCTTGACCTCAGTAGCTGGCGAATGGCGCTCAATGGGGCCGAACCTGTCAGCCCACGGACGATGGATCAGTTCTGCGATAAGTTCGCTGCCTATGGATTTCATCGCGAAGCCATGTCACCGGTGTATGGGCTGGCTGAGTGTTCCGTCGGGCTTACCGGGCCTCCCCCTGGCCGTGGGCCGAATGTCGAATGGATTGACCGCCACGCATTTACAGAACAGGGAAAGGCCGTTCCAGTTCAACCCAATGACCCACACGCCATGCCGGTGGTCGGGTGTGGCTTTCCCTTTCCAGACCATCAGGTGAGAGTGGTGGATAAACTCGGTTATGAAGTTCCAGACCGGGTACAGGGCAAAATCCAGTTTCGGGGGCCGTCAGCCACCGTTGGTTATTTTCGGAATCCGGAGGCCACGGCGGCTCTCTTTCGGGGCGAATGGCTTGAAACCGGTGATCTTGGCTACATTGCCGGCGGTGAAATTTTTATTGCTGGCCGCAGCAAAGACATCATTATCCGGGCCGGGCGAAATCTCTATCCCCAGGAGCTTGAAGACATCGTGGGGAACTTACCCGGAGTCCGAACTGGCTGTGTCGCCGTGTTTGCCTGTTCGGATACACATTCCGGCACCGAACGGCTGGTGATTGTAGCTGAAACCAGGGAAACCAGCCCCGAGGTGCTGGAACAACTCCGTACCCAAATCAATCAAGCCACGTTGCAACTGCTGGATTCAGCCGCTGATGAAATTGTTTTGGCCCCGCCGCATTCCGTTTTAAAAACATCGAGCGGCAAAATCCGGCGGTCTGGAACCCGAGATGCCTACCTGAACGGAGATTTGTTTCGCCCACGCAGCCCATTCCGGGATCGCCTCAATGCGCTCAAATTGAAAACCGCCGGCACGTTTCAGTCTATGATTCACCGAACCGGTTTGTTCTTGTTTGGGGCCTGGTGCTGGCTGGTTTTTGTGTCAGCGGTTCTGATTTCGTGTGTGTTGCTGGTGGTGATTCCGACGCTGAAGCTCAGACGCAGCTATGGCCGCTGGCTGGCCCGGCTGGTCACGATTGCCTGTGGGATGCCAGTTGCCGTTGATGGCGCCGAACACCTGCCGACAGATCAAGCCTGTGTCTATGTTGCCAATCACGCCAGCTACATTGATGCGATTGTGATCATGGCCATTTTGCCGCCAAACACGTGCTTTACAGCCAAGAAAGAACTGGCCGAGAACTGGTTGATTCGGTTTGCCCTCGACCGGCTCGGGACACAATACCTTGACCGGTTTGATTTCCAGGAAAGCCTCAACAACATTGCCCGATTGGAGGAATTGGCCAAAGCTCATCAATCACTTGGTTTTTTTGCCGAAGGTACGTTTACCCGTGAACCCGGCCTGCGCGCCTTTCACCTTGGGGCCTTTAAAACTGCGGCGACTGCCAGGTTGCCAGTTGTTCCGGTGGCCTTACAGGGCACCCGGTCAATTTTGCGGGATGAACAATGGTTGCCGCATCGTGGCGACCTCCAGGTGACAATTTTTCCTCCGATTGTGCCCAGAGGAACTGACTGGTCGTCGGTGATTGCCCTCCGAGATGCGGCTCGGGGCGCCATTCTGGAAAAATGCGGAGAGCCGGATCTGG
>DAOQNB010000653.1:0-4236 GCA_035335845.1 Acidobacteriota bacterium
GATTCAAACCACCGATTGCCTGATCGCCGTCCGCGACGTGCATGGCTTCCGTCCAATGTGCATTGGTCAACTCGATGAACATTCATATGTGGTGGCGTCTGAAACCTGCGCCTTTGATTTGATTGGTGCCACCTACCTGCGAGACGTGCAACCCGGCGAAGTCGTCATGATCAATCGGGATGGTATTCACGCCCAATCGCCGTTTCCAGAACACAAACCAGCATTTTGTATTTTTGAGCATGTGTATTTTTCACGACCAGACAGCCTGGTTTTTGGCCGGAGTGTGAACAAAAGTCGCCATAAAATGGGAAAACGGCTGGCCCTTGAGCATCCCGTCCCGGCTGATATTGTGGTCCCAATCCCGGATTCAGGCGTGGCCGCTGCGATTGGGTACTCAGCCGAATCAAAAATCAATTTCCGATTTGGCCTGGTTCGAAACCACTATGTAGGCCGGACGTTTATTGAGCCCCAACAGGCAATCCGGCACTTTGGCGTCAAAGTCAAACTCAATCCAGTCCGTGACTTGCTCGAAGGCAAACGCGTAATTCTGGTGGATGATTCGATTGTGCGCGGGACAACCAGCCGAAAGATTGTCGAAATGGTGCGCCGGGCCGGGGCCACCGAAGTTCATATGCGGATTAGTTGCCCGCCAACCATCTCGCCGTGCTACTACGGCGTAGATACACCGACCTACAAAGAATTGATTGCCTTTAATTCCACCATCGAGGAAATCCGCGAATTTATCAACGCCGACAGCCTGGGCTATCTGAGCCACGAAGGGCTTTTGACCGCCTGTGGCGCCGACGAAGGTCTGTCATTCTGCTCTGCCTGCTACACTGGCAAATACCCATTGCAAACTCCCCATCAATCACAGGCTGAAAAAGCCAGGGTTTTGGCTCATTCAAAGCAAGTTGCAAGCCGCGAGTAAGACCTTGTTGGGCTGAGGGTATAGGGCTAAGAGCTGAGGGAAACACAGTTTTATCAATAATTTAGCCTTTTGCTCATACGATATGATCATGGCAAAAGGGCTTACTTACTCTCTCGATTCCCCATCCTCTATCCCCTATCCCCTACCCCCTATCCCCTATCTCTCATTTATCTCAAAGCCGCCGTGTATTTTGCCGCCCCTGTTGTATAATGATCTTTCTTCACTGACCAAAATGATCCCGAGACACCCTTCTCGTTTCTGTTGATTCAAAAAACATTTCACAACCACAGCGAGCGCCTGTTCGCTTATTGGTTCCAGGCAAGGCACGTATGGATGAACTTCAAACTGAGCTGCGCAAGCCCTACTTGATTGTGACGGGCAGAAGCATGAATCCCTCCAAGATCGAGATTCCAGGGTCAGTATTTTCGATTGGGCGCGGTACCGACAATGACTTGCAGATCAGCGACACCCTGATTTCACGCATGCACGCTGAAATTATACTGGTTGCTGAAGGACAATACCTGCTGCGGGATAAAGGCAGCAAAGTTGGGACAATCATCAAAGGCGAGCGCATCAACGAATATCTTCTCGAACCCGGCGATGAAATTATTTTAGGTGACCCCAGCATCGCCAAATTGAAGTTTGAATATCCAGCCTACGTTTCCACCAGCAGTTTAAACCCAATTGACACCTCGCGAATTGATCTGAGATTGACGGCTCGTCAGGCCCGGTTCATCAACCTGGAACTGATGCGTCAGCCAGAATACATCACTGGCCGGACACTGGAGCGGTTGACCTCACTCTATGAAATCACCCGCACCATGCTCCCGATGCAGAGCACCAAGGATCTCACCGAAAGCTGGCTTGAGTCATTGTTTCGGTGTCTTCCGGTTGATTGCGGCGCCATTCTGCTGCTCAACCCGGTCACCCAGGAACTGGAGCTGGTGGCGCAACGCAATCGCGACCTTACCCACAGTGAATCAATCAAAGTCAGTCGAACCATCGTCGCCCAGACGTTTCAGGACAATGTCGCCATCCGCTCAACCGATGCCTCAACCGACGAGCGATTTTCAGCCCAGCAAAGCGTGATTATCCAGCGAGTTTCCTCCGTGCTGTCAGCCCCGATCAATTCGAAAAAACGAGTCTGGGGGGTGTGCTACCTCTATAGCCATATGCCGGGCCTGTTTGATTCCGAAGACCTTGAATTTGTCATGGCCACGGCGCAGGAAGCGGGCCTCGTCATCGAAAATATCCGCCTGACCGAAGAACTACGCGCAACCCAGGAACAACTTGTCCGATCAGAACGGCTGGCCACCATCGGGAAAATCACGTCAGCAATTTCACACGAACTTCGTAACCGGCTGGCGCTTTTGAGCGGCATTGAAGTCATTCAAAAGAAATATGCGGATGATCCGGAAGTCAGTCGCTTTGCAGAAATGGTGATTACCGGTCAGAGACGGGCGCTGGCGCTGGTTGAAGAAATCCGCGAATTTGCCCGGAACCGGCCTGTTGAATATGAAAAAAGTGCGCGCCCGATTGTGCCAACGCTTGAAAAAACTGTTTCCCTGCTCCGGCTCGATCCGATCATCTCGAAACGGCAGGTCCAGTTTACCTACACCGCCACACCGAAGCTGGCATTTAACGATGAAAAACTCGAACAGGTCATCATCAACCTGATCCGAAATGCCGCCGAAGCCACTCAGGAAAATAAAGGACAGATCGAAGTTGCCCTGACCGTTGAAGGCAATGACGCCCTGATCGCCATTTCTGACGACGGAAGCGGGATTTCCCCAGAGAACCTCAAGCATATCTGGGAGCCGTTTTTCTCAACCAAAGGTGAAGAGGGCACCGGACTTGGCCTGGAAATCTGTCGCCGAATTATCGAAGCCCACGGCGGAACTATTTCGTGTGAAAGCACAGAAAACGTCGGCACCACGTTTACCATCCGGCTGCCGCTTAACCTGGAAACTCAGGAACTTGCAGCCGATATGTTTGACACAATTACGGATGCGTACCCGCTCAAAAAGATCAAAGCCCCATCAGTGACACCCACCCAACTGGCTCAACTCCCGGCAGATGTCCTCAACACCCTCTATCAGGCAGTTTTGGAAGGAGATATCGAAGCTGCCAATCAAGTCATTGATCAAATTCTTGAACTTGACAGCTATGTGGCTGAGGTGGTTCAGGCCATGCTGAAAGAGTATAAGTTTGATGAACTCCAGGAACTGATCGAAGCTGCGACGATGTGACAGGCAGGATGACAAGGATGACTGAGTAACAACCTGACAGGGTGACAGAGGCAGAAGGTGACAAAGCGCGAGAGGATCATCCTGACGACTCGCGCTCTTGCGCTTCTGCCTGATTTCTTCACCCGCTTAAAATCCAATTCGTGACAAGATTCCACTCACCGAGCCCACATATCCACCGCCAAACAAACGCACGTGAACCAGTAGTGGATAGAGGTTGTACAAATCTCGTCGAATTTCGAAAAATCCTGGTTTGATTGGCTTTAGCTCCTGGTACCGGGTAAAAAAAGCCTGGCCGAACGTGTGAAAGAGTGTTGTAAAGGCCAGTTCAATTTCAGGATGACCATAATAAATCGCCGGGTCAATAAATCCGGTGATTCGTCCCTGATGGCTCAGCACATTGGTGGTCCAGACGTCACCGTGAATCAGTGATGGATGGTCAGGTTCTTCGATCCACTCATCGAGGCGTTCGGCAAATTTCTCCAGGCGAGAAAAGACAGTTCGTGGCAGTTGACCTGACTGCAAAGCTTCCCGCCCCATAAACAACAGGCGCTGATCACGGAAAAACTCGATCCAGGAGGCAGTCCAGGAGTTTGGCTGATGCAGCCCACCAATCAAGGTATCCTGTTCAAGGCCAAATTGCTCTGCCTTGACGGTGTGAAGTGCCGCCAGGAGTTCAGCCGCGTGACGTTCGGCAGCCATCGGGAAGGTGCTGCCGCCTTCGATGTATTCCATAATCAGCACATTTGGCGACGAATACATCACAGCCGGCACCGGAAGTGACGAATGGTCCCGCAGGTACTGGAGCATAAATCCTTCAATCTCAAGCACCGCGTTTCGTCGCTGATCAACCTTGGCAACCACTGAATTTCCATTTTCGAGCCAGACTCGATAAACCTCACCCACACAGCCTCCGCTGAGTGCTGACAGTCGTTTGACCGGCTGACCAAGGATTGTTTCAAGCTGTAATTTCATAGTTCAGGGTTCAGGGTTCAGGGTTCAGGGTTCAGGGTTCAGGGTTCAGGGTTGTTGAATCTCATTAAATCGTATACAGGAAAGTCT
>DAOQNB010000654.1:0-4233 GCA_035335845.1 Acidobacteriota bacterium
AGACCTGTGGTATATCGGTGGTGGTGCGTTTCAGAAACAAACGTTTGGCTATGTCGGGCGTCCATCAAGCAATTACCGCAGCCTGGGCGCCTTGCTGGATGTGAGTGTGGACTATCAGGTGTCGTCACGGATGGCGCTGACTTTCTACTACGGTCAAATGTTTGGAGGTCGAGTCGTGTCATCTATTTATCCAAGCGGCCAGAACGGACATTTTGGATACGCCGAACTGTCATTCCGGTTTTGAGAAGCCAGAGCGGAAGTCATCGGGCTGAACCAGGGCTGAGGGCTAAGGGCTGAGGGCTAGGGGCTGAGGGTTGAAGAAGTTGGGCTAAAGAAGTGGTTTGGTTTCATCCCTCATCCTTCATCCCTCATCCCTTGGCTTCATCCCTCAGCCCTGGTTTCTTCAGCCCAATGTCTTAAACCTCAACTCCGCTTTGTAACGCTTCGATAAATTCCCCCATAAACTCCTGAACCGATGGGCGTTGGGCCGGCTTTTTATTCAAGGTCTTATGGACAACATCGGCAATGGCTTGTGGAACTTCAGGGTTGACCTCACGCAGCGGGATGGGTTCCTGGGTCATTTGCAGCAGGGAAACCACCAGCGGGTCACCTTCGTTGGCTTTGAACGGAACCTGTCCAGATAACATTTGATAGAGCATCACACCTAAACTATACACATCGGCTTTGCCGTCATAGGACTGATTGCTCAGCCGTTCGGGGGACATATAGGCTGGTGTTCCAATTACGGTTCCGGGCATGGTTAAACTATCAAACTCATCACTGGCATCCCCAAACAATTTGGCAATTCCAAAGTCAACCAGTTTGATGACTTCACCATTTTGGGTCTGGTGAAGAAAAATATTCTCGGGTTTGATATCGCGATGGATGATACCGGCTTTGTGAGCCACATCGAGCACTTCACAGACCGGAAGTAACACTTCGGCGCAACGCATGGTCGAGAGAGTTTTCTTTTGTCGTAATTCCTGAGCCAGGGTATTGCCTTCCAGGAGTTCCATCACCAGATAGGTTACGCCTTCAGAGGTTAACCCAGAATCCAGAATCGAAATTGCATTTGGATGATTGACCCGACAGGCGGAAATTCCTTCCAGCCGGAAGCGGTTTTGTTCCTTCATCATATCGGTGCGGCGGGAAGGCTGGAAAATTTTGATTGCCACCGACCGGTTGAGCCCCAGGTGGATCGCTTGATAGACGGCCCCAAACCCACCCTCACCGATTTTCTTCTCCAGCCGGTATTTCCCATCCAGGATTGACCCAGGCAGCATGTCCGACATGGCTGAAAAAATCAGGTTTGCCCGGCGATTGGCCTGAATCAGCTCTTCGTTTTTTCGCAAGAGGGCTTCATTTTTGCTGATGAGTTCCTTTTGTAACCGGGACATTTGTAACTGGGTTTCGATGCGAACCAGGACCTCTTCAAACTGGAAAGGTTTGGTCACATAATCAACGCCTCCGACCTGAAAGGCTTTGACCTTATCAATCACTTCGTCAAGGGCGCTAATAAAGATGATCGGAATATCACGTGTCGCCTCGTTGGCTTTGAGCTGGCGGCAGACCTCATACCCATCAATATCCGGCATGCTGATATCGAGCATGATGAGTTCCGGTTTCATAAACTGGGTTTGGGCCAGTGCACGCCGGCCATTAATCGCGGCTTTGACGTGAAAGTTTTCTTTGACCAGCATGCCTGAAAGCAGCTTTAAATTCACTGGATTATCATCAACAATGAGAATACTTCCGCGACAGGTTTGAGTGGATTCAGTGGTTGAATTCATAGGCGTTTGTTCCTGAGATAAGCCGTCATTTCAGTTTTTACCTGGGTGAAGGCCTGCTCTAACTGAGTGATCAGGTCCTGAACCGTCGAAACCGGGGTTTCCGCTGCGAATTCTTCCAACTGATGGCATAGATCCACCATGGTGGCGGCGCCAATTGTGGCGCAGGCACCCTTGAGGGAATGTGCGGTTTCACGGAGTCTTTTGCGTTTGGTGAGTGGCACCGTTTTATGCAAGGTTGTGATGTGCTCTGCAAAATTGGTGTAAGCCAGCTCCAGAAAATCATGTAAAAGGAGCCGTCCCCTTCAGCCAGCGCCATCAATTGTTCCAGTGCGTCTGAACTCAGAACTTTTTCATCCGGCTGATATGATTGTTCCAGGGGAGGCGTAGGCGGCTCGGGTTCTGGCGTCGGTGGTTCAGCTATTTTGGGTAACCAGCGTTCGAGAATAGACTGGAAGTCTTGTGGTTGAAAGGGTTTGCTGACATAGTCGTCCATACCTGCCGCCAGACATCGTTCACGGTCTCCGCGCATTGCATTGGCGGTGAGGGCAATGACTGGTATATGCCGGTTCGACAACATCTCTTGTTCTCGAATCACCGCCGTGGTTTCAAAGCCATCCATGAGCGGAAGCTGACAATCCATAAAGATCAGGTCATAGCTGATCTTGGCCAGCGCTTCCAGGGCTTTGAAGCCATCTTCGGCCAGATCAACCCGAACGTTGAGGTTTTCAAGCGTAATCTTGGCCAGGATCTGATTCACTTTATTATCTTCGACCACCAGCACGCGAGGTTGACCCAGTGGGCCAGTTTTTACCTTGGATTCTGTCAGGGTTGGGTTGGGGATGACGGGGAGTGTCCCGGTTTTTCGGGTTGGATCCAGGACTTTCAACAGGCAATTGTAGAGAGCAGAGGGGGTGACAGGTTTGTTGAGATAGAGTTCTGATCCAGACAGTTTCAGGACTTCATCATCTTCAAGTTCTTGCGGTGAAACAAACAACAGGATTGTGGTGTCTGACAGCCGGGCATCAGCTTGAATCACGTGACACAATTCAAAACTTTGGCGTTGGGGCAGGTTCAGATTCAGAATGAGCACCTGAAAGGGGGCTTGCTGGTCAACTGCCAGGTGCAACATCTCAATCGCCTGTGACCCTCGGGTGGCGCAGTGCACCTGGATTTGCCATTCCGTCAGTTGTTCTTTCAAGGTCTGGGCTGAGTCCGGGTCGTCATCCAGGAGTAACAGCCGCAGGTTTTTAAACAGGGCCTCTTCCATCGTCTGTGAGGCTGATTCCAGTTCCGGTTTTTGCAGCGGAACGGTAAACCAAAACAGGCTGCCCTGACCGACGGTGCTTTCAAACCCAATTTGCCCACCCATCAATTCCGTCAGTTGCTTACAAATGGCCAGTCCGAGGCCAGTTCCGCCATATTTGCGAGTCGTCGAGCCGTCAGCCTGGGCAAAAGGTTGAAACAACACTTTGCGCCCCTCGGGTGGAATTCCAATTCCGGTATCGGTCACTTCAAAGCGGAGCATCACAGTGTCATCTGTTTGACGTTCCTGGCTGACCTGGATGGCGACTGTGCCGCGTTCCGTAAATTTGACGGCATTCCCAACCAGATTCATCAGGATTTGTCGCAATCGGACCGGATCACCTTTTAATTCGTGGGGAACTTTTCGATCAACCTGAAGCTTGAGATTCAATCCTTTACTCTGGGCCCGTTCACCTACGACTTTGTAGGTCTGTTGCAGGACCGACTCAAGGGCAAAGGGAATTGATTCAATCGTGACTTTGCCGGCCTCAATTTTGGAAAGATCAAGAATTTCATTGATGATCGTCAATAATGTGTCACCACTGTGCTGGATGGTCTCAACATAATCGCGTTGTTTGGGGGTCAATTTGGTATCGGCCAGCAGACGTGTCATTCCAATGACACCATTGAGCGGTGTTCGGATCTCATGGCTCATGTTGGCCAGAAACTGTGATTTGAGCCGGGCTGATTCGAGCGCGCTGTCACGGGCGACTTTGATCATCTCTTCGGCCTGTTTGCGTTCGGTAATATCACGCGCTGTCCCCTGAACCCCGATGGGTTTGCCGTCTTTGAAAATCAGACGTGAACTCACTTCGGTTGGAATGCACCGACCATCCTTGGTAATAAAGTTGAGTTCATAGGTCGTCGGGGTATTCATCGAGAGCTTGGCGAGCATCATTTCCCGGGCAAACTCGACATCTTCGGGCGCCACCACCTGGGCAATGCTCATCGTCAGGGCTTCGGCCCGGGAATAGCCGGAAACTCGCTCGGTCGCTTTGTTGCACGAGGTAAATCGCCCCTGTAAATCGTGGGTGTAAAACATGTCGTTGGCATTTTCATACAGATCCCGGTACCGCTCTTCACTCTGGCGCAAGGCTTCTTCAGCCTGTTTGCGGTCAGTCACGTCGTTGACGATGACGCT
>DAOQNB010000655.1:0-4226 GCA_035335845.1 Acidobacteriota bacterium
CAAGAACCAAGAACCAAGAACCAAGAACCAAGAACCAAGAACCAAGAACCAAACAATTTCTTCATTCTTCATTCTTCATTCTTCATTCTTCATTCTTCATTCTTCATTCTTCATTCCTTAGCCGCCGGCTTTGAGTGCTGCATCCAGGCGCTGGGCGATGTTATCCCAGTTGATGATGTTAAAGATTTTATCAACGTATTCGCCGCGTTTGTTCTGGTAGGTGAGGTAATAGGCGTGCTCCCATACGTCAATCACTAACAATGGAATAGCACCCATCGTGGTTAAATCCTGGTGTTTCTCAATTTGGAGCACCGTCAGGTTTTTGGAAAAGACCTGATACGCCAGCACACCCCAGCCGGAGGCTTCGACTGCTGTGGTGGCTTTGGAAAGGTGCATCTTGAATTTGGCAAAATCGCCAAAGTCTTTGGCAATGTGTTTGGCCAGATCACCTTTGGGTTCGCCTCCGCCTTTGCCAGAGAGGTTTGTCCAGTAAATGGTGTGCAGGATATGGCCTGAACCGTGGAACGCCAGTTCGCGAGACCAGTGTTTGACCAGATCAAAATTCCCATCAGCGCGGGCCGCCGCCAGTTTTTCTTCGGCTTTGTTGGCGCCGTCAACATAGCCTTTGTGATGTTTGTCGTGGTGGAGTTCAACGGTTTTGGCATCAATGACCGGTTCAAGTGCTTTAAATTCATATGGAAGCGCCGGAAGTGCAAATTTTCCGGTGGCATCGGTCAGTTGAGTGGCTTCATAGATCAGATTGACGGCATCAGCTTCGACGACTTTGTCCAGGAGCGGAACGCCAGCCAGCGTCATTCCGGCGCCGGTCAGAGCAGTGGTTTTGAGAAAATGACGACGTGAATTTTGAGAAGACATAGGCAGGTTCTCCAGATGAAAAAAACAGGGTGATTATCAGAGTTGAGCACGATGTGATTCAGCCAGGAATGCTCCCTACCATATCACCCAGAGCGGCAGTTGAAAAACCGTCGCGGGATCCATGTCAGGAAAATTCAAGCAAGGGATGCTTGACAGGCCAGAACCTGATGCCTAAGATTCACGTACTTGAAAATGGTTTTCAAAACCTTTTATCTTCTTCCTGGTTACCTGATGTGGAGTTATGGCTAAAAAGAAATGCTGCAAAAAATATAAAAAGGGAAAAGCCTGCAAAAGCTGTCCCTTTGCATAATGTCTGAATCCCACCAACTACTTTCTCCCCCAATTGTTTCCAGACGGAAGTTGTACCAGGTCGCGATTCCTCACCCTGCGTTAACCGGTTTATACTTTCCGACGCTCTCCCCACCCAAACAAATAGAAATCTGTTCTTTTTGGCCTGATCATTGCAGTAATACCATTTTGGAATGAAATCCTCGTATTAGGAAATAGTCAAATTATTCGATCAAATGGAGTTAGTGGACTACTGACTACGACCTACTGACTACGAGCTGGTATAATTTTCAGGAGCGACGTCCTCCATTGTGATATGGTTGGGCCCTTCGCCCGTTCATTCTATTTACTGGTTGGAATTCTATAATGCTGGCATCATGGCGCAGTTTTGAAGCACTGGCCGCCCGGGTAGCGGTGTACCAGGCCCACGAACACCAGATCAATGCGCTCTACTGGCAACTTGTCCAGATCGTCGCGCTCCAGGCTTTTGAGTTGCGGCATGCCCTGGCAAATATGGATTGCCCCGGTTCAGAAGCAAAACCACAACACTCTCATTCTCAATCATTTAGGAAAAGTCGAAGCCAGTCAACGTCACCGCCGGGTTGAACTCAAAGAACATCTCCGGGATCTTTTCAGTAGTGCCCACCGTCTCAACCCGAATCTCTGGACCACCCAAACCATTGAATGTCTTGGATTTGCCATTCTTGATGGAGAACTGGCAGCCGAAGTGAGACCTGAAACCATCATCGCGGTTGCCCTCAAAATTGCGGCTCAGTTTGCGGCAGAAGGTTGCGCTGGCTGGTGAGCTGTTTCAAATTGCGATTCCTGGATTTTCCCCAAGACCGGGACCGGCTCCATTGGCTCTCTACATCCGCTGGCAAGCTCTCCGGTATCTGAAAAAAAGCCTGACCCACCTTTAAAAAATCCAGATAGATGACAGAAACGCAAAAACGATCATAAAAGAAGTTGTCTGTTATCAGTGTTTTATGGAAAAATAACTGACACCGGATAACAACCTGATCTCTTTTTGCCCACACGTTGAAATCGCTCATGTGGAAAACCTTTTACCGCTGGCTCAAAACCAAAGAACTCAATATTGTGTATCTTGGCCCACCTCTGGCTGGAAAGCATGCCAATTTGC
The DNA here is from genome assembly GCA_035335845.1 of Acidobacteriota bacterium. Lineage (GTDB taxonomy): Bacteria > Acidobacteriota > Blastocatellia > Chloracidobacteriales > Chloracidobacteriaceae > JACQXX01. The sequence continues at coordinate 2,306 of DAOQNB010000655.1, forward strand.
GCCATCTGCAAGCGCTTGCATTACAAGAGTTTGGCGTGAAGTCGAGCACGACCAATGAACTAATTTTGGAAGGGAGCCAGTTATTGCCATTGTTAGGAATGGATTCGGCACCGGTAGGGATGCAACCGATAGAATTTCGTATTCAGACGATTCCAATCAGCACCTATCGTGATCCGGTACGTGATGACCTGTTGCGGTCAATGGACGCCGCCGTCATGGTTTTTGATTCACAACGGGGACGGATGGATTCAAACGCCGCGATCAACTGGAATCTGAAAAGCTGGATGATCAATCTCAATCGAGACATGTCAGCTATTCCACAGGTTATTCAGTACAATAAACGGGATTTCCCACGGCTTGAAACAATTGAAGTTCTGGAACAGCGGTTAAACCCTCAGCAATTGCCGTATGTTGAGGCTTCGGCTTCCAAAGGTATTGGCGTAACGGAAACCTTACGAATCCTGGTGGAAAAATTGGTTCCTTCGACGGTTACCTCTCAGGCCCGTTAAAGCCAGATCAAAATGTCAACCATTTCAAATAAACTTACCAGGTATCTGCCCGAAGCGGTCTACTTTCGGTTTGATGAATAGATGATTATGGTCCACATCGGCTGCGCAAACCGTCAGTTTCCCAGAGGATTTGCCGGTATTTGATCAGTACCAAAAGCAGAAATCATCAATGGTCCATTCAGTATTTGAGACAGAAAGCTGGAAAACACATGAACTTTCGCCACCGATATTATCGCCAGTTGGGTATTTTTCTTTTGTTTTGGGTTGGTGGGGTGCTCGTTTTATCAAGTCCTTTGATCTGCCGTGAAAGAGTCGTCGTCGAGGCATCAACCGCCAGATTTTTACCTGGAGTTCAAACCAATTCAGTAGTAACCCAATCAATGGCGGAGCCGACACCGATTTCTTCTGCTGATGTGGTTGAGCGTGAGCTGCAAGCCGAACAAAAGCATAGTTTTACCGTGCAACTTGAAGCCAACCGGTATGTCCGCATCGAGGTTGAGCAACAGGGGATTGATGTCATTGTCCGCCTGTTTGACCCGGCTGGGAAACAGGTTCAGGAAATGGACAGTCCCAATGGAACCAACGGACCAGAACATCTGCGGCACGTCACCATCGAAGCCGGAACCTACCGGATTGAAGTCGCCGGACTGGAAAAGGGTGCCAAACCCGGAAAATATACCATCCGATTGGGGGAAGTTCGTCAGCCTCTTCCCACCGATGCGGCGATCATCCAATATGATCAACTCATCAAGCAGGCAGGTCTTTTGATTGGTGCTGGACGGTTTCAGGAGGTTCTTCCAGTTGCCGAGCAAACTGTCAGTGTCGCAACCCAAGCTTATGGGATTGAATCAGCACAATATGCTTCAGCCATTTTACAGGTAGGAGTTGTCAACTATCGCCTGCGCAATTTTCCAGTGGCCGAGTCTTCATACCTGCAGGCACTCGCCTTGCGTGAAAAGCTGTTTGGTGTTGACCATGAAGAAGTCAGTGTTGTATTGAACAACCTGGCTGGCCTGTATAAAGCCAAACGGGAGTTTGACAAAGCTGCAGTCACTGCCCAACGATCCATTGCTATTATTGAAAAAGTGGTCGGTCTCAACCATTCCCAGGTCGCAATGGGCTACAACACCTTAGGTGAAATTTATCGGGTTCAGAACAAGTTCAATCTGGCTGAAACTACATTTCAAACTGCTTTGTCCCGGATGGAACAGGCTGAAACTCCGAACAAATCAGGTGAAGCGACGATTCTCAATAACCTGGCTCTGACCATCTATGGCAAAGGTGACTACCTCAAAGCGGTCGAATTGTTGAAAGAAGTGGTCGCCAGACGCAAAGAAACTTCGGGTGAAAAACATCCGCTGTATGCCACAGGATTACTGAATTTAGCCGAAGGGTATCGCAAAATTGGACGC
>DAOQNB010000656.1:0-4223 GCA_035335845.1 Acidobacteriota bacterium
GATTGGCCAAACATCGCCCGCCATCCAACTGGAATGGTCCCACCCCACCAAGCGATCTCGTCAACAAACCCGTTACGATGGTGAGTTGGGAAGATTGCCAGGATTACTGTTCCTGGCTCACGGTCCAAACCAACCGGCTCCACCGATTACCAACTGAATTTGAATGGGAGTATATTGCCCGCGATGGAGGCCATTTTGGCACCTCAGATATGCTCACCGGATATCGGGAATGGACGGGTTCAACGATTGGTCCATACCCTGGTGCCAAATGGGATACCAGTATTTTGCAAGACTTTGCCAGTGCCCGGATAATTCGAGGCGAAACGGTTGATCCGGATGGGAAGCAGGTTGACCAGTTAACCTACCGCTCATTTCAGGTCCCAGCCTATGCCCAAAGCGATAAACTTGGATTTCGTGTTGTTTGTGAGACCGCCAACGGAGGAAAGTAACCCTGCATGAGCGAGTATTTCAATAACCTGATTGGGAAAGAAATCAACCGCACCTATCGCATCGAAAAGCTCCTTGGAAGTGGCGGGATGGGGTCGGTCTTTAAAGCCAAACATATCCATCTGGGCAACGATGTGGCGATTAAAGTGCTGTCGCCACACTTTGCCAATGACACCAGCCTGATCAAACGCTTTCAGCGTGAGGCCAAGGTTGGGTGGGCGTTGACCCACCCCAACATCATCAAGGTCAGCGATTTCGGCAAAACCGATGACGGCATCCTGTTTATGGTCATGGAGTATGTCGAAGGTGAGACCATGGATGTCTATCTGGCCCGCTCCGGGCCATTGCCGATTGGACGCGTGCTGCAGATTCTGGAACCGCTCTGCGATGCCTTGTCAGTGGCGCACGATCAGAACATCCTCCATCGTGACCTCAAACCGGCCAATATCATGATCAGCACCAAAAAAGACCAGGAAGTGGTCAAGTTGCTTGATTTTGGCATTGTGAAGTTGCTCCAGCCAGATGAGCAGGTTTCAGCCTTGACTGCCGTCGGTGAAGTGTTTGGGACGCCGATCTATATGGCACCAGAGCATTTAATGGGCCTGCAGGTCGGCCCCACCGCCGACGTGTACAGCCTGGGCGTCATTACCCATCTGATGCTCACCGGCCAGCTCCCACACGACAGCGAGGACCTGCGCCGACTCTTTGAAATGAAAATGAAAGAGTTGCCGGCACCATCGCAGAAGTATTCGTTCCTGCCTGCCGGAATTGACCCGATTTTGCAGAAAGTGCTGGCCTCGCACATTGATAAGCGGTATCAGAGCGTCAACGAATTTTTCAAAGCCCTGAAAAATGTGGCTGATACGGCACCAACGTCCCATCTGAATAAGGCAGCCTCAGCTTCAGCCCAGTCTGACTTGCTGGCGGCCATGCCCACAATTCAAACGCCAAGCGCGTCATCGCAGATACCGCAACCCACCGTCCAAAGTGCCCAAACCATCTCGTATGCGACTCAGCAACGAGAAGCAGCGGCTAAATCAGGGGGAGGAGGCAACGCGACGCCAGCCGCTGCGTCGAAGGAAAACAATTCTCCGGCGCCAGCATCACCCCCGGCTGACCCAGCCGCCAAACAGTCCAATTCCACCATGATGATCATTGGCGCAGTTGTTGTTCTCGTGATAATTGCCGTGGTGATTTTTTTGGCCACCAAAAAATAGACTCAAGCGTGGAAACGCGCGGCATCGGATTTCAGGAAAAGTTCAGAGTTCTGGCTTCAAACAGCTTCTTCACCGAAGGCAATTATCTTCCATAATTTCTATAACTCCCCGCCACAAGGCGGAACTCTCGACCATATCCGAAAAGTTCTATGTCGAATACTGACAAGGTTTGCATTTGCGTTCCGGTCCGTTTTGCCCAGACGGCCACTCGACACCTGACATTGCTGGCAGCCATGGGTCTGCTTTTGCCCTGGGGTGAAGTGGTGCTCAGTGCGATTCCAGGATCAGGCATCCACCAGGCCAGCATCCTGGCTGCCCAGCAAGGCTCGACGTCACTGCGGATTGACCTCACTTCCTCAAAGCCAAAAACGACCTCTACCTCACTGCGACTGAATTTCAACAACAACCCGGTCCGGTCAAGTTCTTCGACTTCCCTGCGGCTCAACATCAATGAAATCAGCCAGCGCCTTGGGGTACAACAGGTTGGTGAAGCCAGTGCCGTGCGTGAGCGCCGTGTTCCGGTCAAACCGGTCCTGACCGGCCCGCAAGCTGACATTGCCAAAGCGGATACCTTGCTCGATCAAGACAAAATTGAAGAAGCCGTCGCGCTGTATAAAAAAGTCATCACCAAAAGCCCGAAACTGGTCGAAGCCCATATGGGTCTCGGTGATGCTCTCATGAAACAGGGTGACTTTGAAGAAGCTGCCAAAAAATACCAGGAAGCCACTGAAATTGCCCCAACCAACCCGGATGTAGCGCTTGGGTTTGGCGTCGCGCTCTACCGAAGCGGACGTATTGAAGAAGCCATCAGCCAGTACAAACTGGTCCTGGAAAAAGAGAAAGACTATGCCCCGGTGTATTACAACCTGGGGATTGCCTATGCCCACCGGGGCGAATTTGACGAAGCAATCAAGGAATATCAAACCGCCATCACGCTCCGCAAAAAGAACTATCCGGATGCTGCCAACAACCTGGGTCTGATTTATGAAGCCATTGGCAACGTTCAGGGCGCCACCGAACAGTTTAAGGCGGCCATTGCCCAGCGGCCAAACTACCCGTTGGCGCACTACAACCTGGCCCGATGCTATATGGGGCAGGCCAAATTTGACGAAGCGCTGACTGAGACCAAAACCGCCGTCCAGCAACAAACCAATTTTTCTGAAGCCTACCTCACCCTTGGCAACCTGTATCTGATTCGTTCACTGCTGCGGGACACCAATGAGCAGGAACTGGCCATCACTGCATTTAAACAGGCGATCCAGCTCCGGGAAAATTTCTACCCGATTGCCCATGAAAACCTGGCGATTGCCTACACACTCAAGGGCGATGACAAGAGCGCCTATGCCGAATATCGACTGGCCATGGATCAAGAAGACGGCAAGTCACCGCAAACAATGCGGAACCTGCTCTCAACCATGCTCGGCAATCGCGATAAGTTCATCATTGACAATGAACAAAGCCGCTCTGCCAATCCAGGTAACCTGAAAAGCAAAGCCCGTAAAGTCAGCCAGAAAGACACCAAAGACACCCGTCAAACCGACGATGATGCCGTGCGTCAGGAATTACTCAACGTTCTGATTGACTATGACGACATTGCGGCTGAAGCCAAGGAAAATGCGGACCTCCGATATTGTGCTGGTCGGGCCTATATGGCCGTCGGTGGCATCGGTGGCGCGATTGGCGAAATGGCTGAAGCGTATCGCCTCTCTGGTGAAAAAGACCTCGATGCCGGCAAAACCCTCACCTATCTGATTTCCTGGCTCCATCAATGAGGAGCAAGGAATCAAATTATCTCACCCAGGTGAATAATTGAGTTCCCCCAGTCCCAGGACCAAATCTTCAGCTCAACGGGTATAAAGATGACACACGACGAAATGGAACGATCCATCAATTTCTTGCTTGATTCACAGGCGACTTTGACAGCCAAAGTTGGCCAGTTGACCGAAAATCAGGCTAAGTTAACTGCGGATGTAGCAGAAATGAAAGTTCAGGCAGAACTGGATCGGGCACTGGTTCGTGAGATGTTCCGGGAAATGGCTCAGCGGGCAGAGGCTGACCGGCGAATGGCTCGTGAAATGTTTCAAGACCTGACTCAAAATGCGGAGGCTGACCGACGGATGGTCCGTGAAATGATCCGTGATTTGAAGGACGTCATTTACCGTGTTGACGACAAAGCTGATGAAGCCTTAAAACTCGCCAGAAAAAACAACCCACCCGATGAAGAATCAATGTAGCACCATTTTGGAATGATGACCCAGTAGTAGTTTGATTCCCAGCCCATCGTAGCCCAGGGTGAGTCTTCGAGCCAGGAGAACCTGATTACTCCGCACCTCCCCCTTTTCACATGGAGGTATTTGGTTTTGCACCGCGAAGCGTTGTGGTTCGGATAGCCGGTCGGTTGGTCGCTTTGGGCCTACCACCGGACCAGCGGGCCGCTCCTTGTTTCTCCCCACGTCGCCCGCGCCCCTGTGGGGCGCGGGCGACGCGGGAGGGATCGTAGAACCGACCTTTTCCCGGTGGTAGCTCCCAAAACCTCGCAACCACCGGCTATCCGAACTG
>DAOQNB010000657.1:0-4219 GCA_035335845.1 Acidobacteriota bacterium
GTTTTTTTCGTGTATTTCGTGTGTTTCGTGGTTCAAAATGTCTGGAAATTTTCGGCAAGGTACTTATAAGTACCTTGCCATACACCAAAAGCTATTTCCCAGCCGGTTTGGCAAACACTGAGTCAGGAACTGATTCGTTGACTTTGACCTCTGAGAACGTGGCATCAAGGAACATTGCCCCGTTGGTCTTGTAGGTCACCTTCCGGGCAACTTTCACCCCGCTGAAATCAGCATAATCAGCATATAGTTCTTCGGTGTCTCCCTGTTGCCCTTTATATGCCAGTCGCGACAGGAGACTGGTTTCCGGGTCACAGTAAAACAGGGTGGTGTGTTTGTCCTGATCTGAAATCGCAAACACTTTGTATTTCTGACCTTCTTTTTCTTCATCCGGGAGACTGCGAATCAAAAACGTTTCGGGATGGGCCGCCGCTCTTCTCAAAATATCAATGCCAAATTTGCCTTGTTCCGGATTTGGAAATTCCTGGACGCCCTGGGGTGAAACCACCCAGATCTTTCCATCTCCAACCGTTCCAAAGCTGACTTCGAAGGCTGGATGCTTGATGGTGAGCACCGATTTACCGCCCTCCCCAGTCGTGTTGGTAATTGACGGCACCGCCAAAGGCTGCGGCAACCCTGGAGGGGCAAATTTGCCGCTTCCCTGTCGAATCACCGTTTTTTGGTTCACGTACGCCTCGCCACCCAATGCCGCGACGGCCTGTTTCAACAACGCCGCCCCGGCAGTTTTTTCCGCCTCGGAGGCTGGCCGTTCCAACGGTGATGGTTTGCGCAGATTGGCGGCCATTAAATCCACATCCCGAAATGGAATCTTCTCAAATTTCCCCAGTGACGCCAGTTCTTTTTCAAATCCGGCGGCATTGCCCACCAGCACGATGGTGCTTGAATCCGGGTTGAGCCGATCACGCATCACTTTTTGAATCGCCCCGGCGGTGATGGCAGACACTTTCTGGGCGTAGGTATCCAGATCCTGTTTTCCACCTCCTTGTCGGATGGCATCAAGCAGGTTGTCAGCCACATCCGCCGGGGTTTCGGCGTTGAGGACCGACTGGCCAATCATAAATGATTTTCGCTGGGCGAGTTCTTCATCAGAAATCGGCACATCCCGCAGCTTTTTCAACTCATCAAGCAGAATGCGCACCACTTCAACCGTGGATTCGGTTTTGGTGTTGGTTGAAAGCGTGAATTTTCCGCCTTTGGTCAAGAGCTGGAGCGATGACCGTGCGCCGTAGGTCAACCCGCGTTTGACGCGAACTTCCTGCATCAGACGCGTGGTAAATAATCCGCCGCCAAGCGTGACATTCATCAGTGACGCGGTAATCCGATCTGGGTCCGTGATAGGAAATGCCTGACGTCCAACGCGAATTTCAGTCTGAACCGCATCTGGCTTATCAACCACGACGATGCGTAGCCCTTTGGGGTCGGCTGGAGGCTGAATCACCAGCGGCGGTGCGGCTTCGCCCTTCCATCCCCCAAATTGTTTGGTAATGAGCGCCATGACCGCTTTGGGCTGTACATCGCCGGTCACCACCAGAATCGCCCCCCTGGGTGTGTACTGCTTTCGATGAAATTCGACCACATCTGCACGCGAAATGGTGGAGATTGTTTCAGGAGTTCCATTTGATGGTCGCCCATAGGGGGTATTCCCAAACAGCAACCGGTCAAAGACCCCGCCGGCCAGATAGGCACCAGAAATGGCCGTAAACTGGAATCCAGAAATGGCCTGGGTTTTTGCCCGATTGAGTTCCTCTTCATCAAACGTCGGGTTGAGGGTGACATCTGCCAGGAGTTCAAGCGCCAGTGCGGTTGAGTTTGAGAGAAAGGAAGCCGATACGCGGGCATATTCATCACCGGCATTAGCACCCAGCGCTCCACCCAGATCATCCACGATTTGGGCAAGTTCTTTGGCTTTGCGGGTGGTGGTGCCCTTGGTCAACAAATCGGCGGTCATCGAAGCCACACCCACTTTCTGGTCAGCGTCGTAAATTGCCCCGCCGGAGAGCGACAATTGCAGAGAAACCAGCGGCTGACGGTGATCTTCAACGATCAAAACCCGCAAACCATTAGGCAATGTTTGATCCACAAAGGCCGGGAACGGCCTGGCCTGAAACGGCGGTGCCACCGGTGGTTTATCCTGCGCCGCCAGGGTCACGGCGGAAAGTGGGGCCGCCAGGGTAATCGCCAGGAGCACCACCGCGCACAGCGAATACCGGCGCAACGGCTTTGAATTCTGAAATGAGTTCAACTGTGTCATGGGGTTAGTTCGCTCCTTTCTGAGTCTCGGTTGTCGGCGTGGAGGTTGGCTGTGCTGACGATTGTTTGGGGCGCATTGACTCAGGGAGGAAATAAATCACCAGCCGTTTCTGTGGGTTGAAATAGGTTTGGGCCACCCGCTGAATGTCTTTCACGGTTACCGCCTGATACTTTTGAAGCTCGGAGTTGACAAGCTGGTAATCACCCATAATCACCGTGGCATAACCGATATTGTCAGCTTTCCCCTGGACGGTTTGACGCTGACGGACCAGTGAACTGATCAACTGGGCTTTTGACCGATTGAGTTCTTGTTCGGTCACGGGCTCGGTTTTGACCTTCTCGATTTCAGCCAGCAGGGCCGCTTCGCCATCCTCAGCCGGTTTTCCAACCGTCATGGCTGCCTGAAATGAAAAAATCCCAGCCAGTTCGAGTGGTTCGTTTCGTCCAGCCGCAAAAATTGCCAGTTGTTTGTCATACACCAGACTCCGATAGAGCCGGGACGTCTCACCCCGAGCCAGAATATTTGAAAGCAATTCCAGCGCATGGCGGTCAGGATGATTGGCGCCAACGGTCGGGTAGGCGATGGTCACGCCACCAAACGGCAGCCGGGCGTCATATTCGATAGCGCGCCGTTCACCGTTCCATTCGGGTTCATCCAGCTTGATGCGCGGCACCGGTGTGGCGCTGGCGGGGATTTCGTCAAAGTACTTCCCAATTTGCTTTACCACTTCAGCCGTTTTGAAATCGCCCACAATGATCATGGTGGCGTTGTCTGGCACGTAGTAGCGATCATGAAACGCTTTGACATCGGCGACTGTCGCGGCATTCAAATCTTGTTCTGACCCAATTGGCAGGTGGGCATAGGGGTAGGTTTTGAAAACATTGGATAGCAAGAGCGCATAGATTTTGCCCAGCGGGGTATTGTCAAAGCGAAGCTTCTTTTCTTCCAATACAACTTTGCGCTCTGAAGCGAAATTTTCTTCGTTGACGGTCAGCGATTTCATCCGTTCGGATTCCATCCACAATACCCGTTCAAGGTAGTTTGCCGGGACCGTTTGCCAGTAGAACGTGTAATCCTGCAGGGTTCCGGCATTTTGAATCCCTCCGGTTTCTTCAATCAGCCGTGGGTATTCTTCCTGGGCGATATGTTTGGTGCCCTTAAACATGATGTGCTCAAACAGGTGAGCAAATCCGGACTGGCCGGGTTTTTCATCTTTGGCGCCAACGTGGTACCAGACTTGAACGTTGACAATCGGGGCCGTGTGGTCTTCGTGGAGCACAATTGTCAGGTTATTTTTCAGTTTGGTTTGAGTAATTTTTAAAACGGGTGGTTTGATCTGGGCTTGAGCTGGTTGGCTGAACACAAAAACACCGCTCAAACAGATCGCAACCAGACAGGCACAAAATCGCTGTCGAATAGACATGGGGTGCGACTCCTTATTGGATAAATAAGGACTCCACGGGCAGATAGAGGCGACGAGCCGCCATCGGCTTCGCAAGCCAAATCACTGAAATGTACGGAGACAGAGCCTATCTACCTGAAGACGTCCTGAAAAAAAGAATGCGACGGAAAGCCATCACCATTTACCACTCCAGACTGTTTTGTTCAATCCGGCGGAGCCGTTATTCGCCAAATTGACGTAGATGGTGGTTGATAAGTACCGTGTCAAAAGTTTCCTGAGCGATTGAATTTTGGAAATGGTTGGTTTTTTTCGTGTGTTTCGTGGTTCCTGGAGTTTTGCTCTTTTGAAAAATGAATGGGATGGAGAGGCAGCCTTCGACAATCGCGTTGGGTTTACTTTGGAAAAGTGCAATTCACCAAAAAATGCCCGGAGAGAGTTCAGTGGGTGGATTCAAGGTGTGAAGCGACACACAATCACCGGAATGATCGAGGCAGCGGGAGTGGTGGGGGAGGTGCATCACGAGCGGTTTCATCGGTGGTTTTCGAGGG
>DAOQNB010000658.1:0-4210 GCA_035335845.1 Acidobacteriota bacterium
ATTCGATCAAGGCGCTCATGAAGTATTGCCAGGTTTGCCAGGAATCATATCCACAGGAATTTCTTATCTGTCCAAAGGACGGCATTCGGTTGGATGATAATTCGGCTGAGAGTCTGGTTGGATTGGTGCTCAATGGCAAATATCGTCTGGAACGCCACATTGCCTCGGGCGGCATGGCCAGTATTTATGCGGCAACACGGCTGGAAATTGGCGATACGGTGGCGGTCAAGATTTTGACCCCGGATGCGCTTCGTAATCCGATGGCGGTGCTTCGGTTCCGGCGTGAATCGCAGGCAGCGGCGCGCATCAAGCACCCCGGTGTGGTTTCGGTCTATGACTTTAGCACACTGCCCGATGGTCGCACCTTTATGGTGATGGAGTTTCTCAAAGGGCAGTCGCTCCGGGATGAACTCACGACCTGTGGCCGAATTGCTCCAGAGCGGGTGCTGGCCGTGATGGAGCAGGTCTGTGCGGCGATGCAGTCAGCCCACGAAGCTGGAATTATCCATCGTGATCTCAAGCCAGAAAATATCATGGCTCAGCTCAACTCAGATGGAACCGAAACCTTTAAAGTCGTAGACTTTGGGGTTGCTGAACTTCGGGAACAGGCCGTGGGGACGGCACTGACGAAACTGACCGAAGCCGGGATGATGGTTGGGACTCCCTACTACATGTCGCCTGAACAATGCCGGTCACAGTATCTGGATGCACGGTCAGATATTTATTCGCTGGGGATCATTCTTTATGAAATGTTGACCGGGACCGTGCCCTTTGCCTCGCGAACGCTTTCCGCCGTGATCATTCAGCAGGTCACTGAGCCTCCGCGTCCCTTACGTGACCATCGGCCTGAAATTTCTCCGGCACTGGAACGGGTGGTGCTCAAAGCGCTGGCCAAAGAGTGTGAAGCCCGCCAGCAAACGGCCAGTGAACTGGCTGAAGAACTGGCCCAGTCAATTTCAGGGCGGATTCTTCTGCCTGAACTCGACGATGAGCAAGAGTTTGAAGAAGCCGTTGATTTTTTCTCGACATTTCCCACCCCGCCTGAGTCCAATACCCCCAAACCAATCAATTCTGATGATTTAACCGGTGCCTATACCGCCGGATTCTTTCACTATCATGTGGAAGAAACTCTGACCCATGCGGCCCAAACTGGTGGTGAAGTGGCGCTGGTGGCGGTCCGGTTGCAACGGTTGCAACAGGTCAATGAAACATTCGGGTTTGTCGCCGGAGATCGCATGCTCCGTAAAGTGGCGGACTGGATGCGCGTTTTGTTGCGTCCAGCCACCGTGATTGGACGCATCGGGGGGAGTGAATTTGGAGTTCTGTTTCTGGCCAGCGGTACGAAAAGTGCGGCTGAAAGCGCAACTCAATTTACCGAAGCCTGTGCGGCTCAGGTCTTTGCCGTCGAAGAGTCTGACACCGAAATTTCCTTGAAAACCAGTGTCACGCTTTTTCCAACCGAGAGTAACCACGCGTTTGGCTTGCTGGCAAAAGGCCGGAAGGCGGTTCAGGTTGCCAGTCATCGGCCTGAAGACCCGGCGTCACGTCACCTCCGATTTGAACAATTTGTTGGTCGGGCGCTTGAATCAGAGCAATTGCTGCATGAGTTTAATCTGGTCAAAGTTGGACGCGGACATCCGGTCTTTGTCAGCGGCGCGGCTGGAATTGGAAAAACCCGGCTGATTCAGGAATTTGAATGGAGCCTGGCCGGGCAAGATGTCCTTTTTTTAACCACCCGGTTTTATGAAGCGGGTGGTTCATTGCCATATCGTGCTTTTTATGAATCACTCCGGGGGGTGATCGGCTATTTTCTCGAAGTGGCTGAAAACCGGTTACCGGCGTTGTTTGGCCCCATGACGCCGCAGGTGATTCAGGATTTTTCCGAAGGCGAATGGCTGACGTTTGCGTCTCCTTCGGTTCAATTGAGTGCTGACCAGGAAAAATATCGGATTTTTGACTATTTAACCCGGCTGTACCTGGGGGTAACGCGATTGCGGCCAGTGGTCCTTGTCATTGACGATATGCACTGGGCTGATGGCTTGAGTCTGGAATTTTTGGCCTATCTGATGCGCAACAGCATCGGACACCGGCTGTTTCTGATTGCCACCATGCGCGAGCGAGAAGCCACCTCCCTGGATTTTCCAATTACCGGCTGGCTTCGGCAGATGAGTCGGAGCGGAAATTATGTGTTGCTGACACTGCGACCCCTCGATGATGCGTCAATGCAGTTTGTGATTGAGCAGACCTTTGGCAAAGAGGGGATTCCTCCCAAAGTGGTCGCCACACTCCTGCACGAAGCCCGAGGAAATCCGTTTTATCTGCGGGAGATGCTGCGGTTGCTGGTCAGTGATGGGGCGATCAAGCTCGAGCGCGATCACTGGGTTTGTGACAACATTCCGGAAATCAGGCTGCCGGAAACCATTGTGGACCTGGTTGATGCCTATTTAAGTGGTCTGGACGGGCAAACCCTTGAAGTGCTGACCCAGGCGGCGGCGATTGGGGGTGAATTTACCTATGAAGTCCTCGAAGCCGTCACCGAAATGAAGGAATCAGCCTTGTTGCCGATTCTGGAAAAAGCCTTAAAAAATGCCATTTTGCAGGAACACCCCAGCCGCCGCGAAGACCGCTATGTGTTTGCTCATGCAACGTTTCGAAAAGTGCTCTATGAACGTCTGAGCAAGCGTCGCCGAAAACGGCTGCACCTGCATATCGGCAACGTCATGGCCCAGGTTTACGCCGAACGATCTTCTTTTATTGCTGCTGAACTGGCACGTCACTATCTGGCAGCGGATGATCTGGAACATGCCCTCTGGTACACCATCGAAGCCGGCAACCAGTCCTGGTCCAGCCTGGCAATCAGCGACGCCGGGCGATATTACCAGCAAGCCGAAGAAATCATTGAGCGTCTGGGGAGTGCTCCGCTTGAAGGTGATACCCCGGTGTTGCAAATGGCGGCACTCGGGTTACAAGTCGAAGGCATGAAACTGGCTGAATATCACCTCAACTTCGGTTGTATGTGCATTCAGCAGGGAAAAGTTGAAAAGGCTCGTCTGGAACTGGACCAGGCATTTGGGTTTGGAAAACAACTCGATTCAAATTCGCTGATGGGACGGGCGCTGACGGCAATGGCTGAACTGTGCCACGTGCTTGGTGATTATGCCACCGGGATGGAGCACGCCGCTGATGCCCTGGATTTGCTGCGTCAGGCTGGGGACAATGCCGGCGAAATCAAGGCGCTGATTGCTATTGCCGCTTCGCACAATTTTCAGGGGCAGTATGCTCAGTCGCGCAATGTCTACGAAATGGTGCTTGATCTGGCCAAAGCCGCCGGAGATCGCCTGAGTGAAGCCGGGGCTCTGTGGGGAGTTGGACAAAGCCTCTATCAACAGGGACATTATGAATCCGCCTTGAAATATGGTGAGCAATCACTGGTCATTACTCGTGAAATCGGAGATCGGCTTGGGGAACGACGCAGCCTGAGCCTGATTGGCGGAGTACATCTGGATCTGGGCAATTATGATGAAGCGCTCAAATATTTTGAATCTGCCCTGCGAGTTGTGCGTGGAGTTGGGTATCGTGTCAGCGAAGGGGCTATGCTCAATAACATTGGCGAAGCCATGCGCCGCCAGCGTCGGTTTACCGAAGCCCTGGTCTATTATCAGCAAAGTCTGGAACTGGCGCGCGAAACCAATGATCGAGGGTTGCAGGCCCTGGTGACGCTCAATATTGGACTGGTTCAACAGGGGCGTGGCCAGCACCGACAGGCATTGGAAATGTTTGACCAGAGCCTGCAGGAAATTACCTACGTCGGGCTCTGGTCGCTCGAATACGAAGCCTATATTTGTATTGGTGACAGCCATCTTGCCATTCGAAACTATGCCCAGGCCCGGCAAGCCTATGAAACTGCCCTTCAAAACTGTGAAGTCACCGGGGCCAAACGGCATCAGTGGAAGGCCCTGTATGGACTGGCTCACTGTGAGCGGAATTTGGGCAATGCCCCCACCGCCTTGCGCTTACTGCGTGAAACCGTTGCCTCAATTGAAGCACTGGCCGCCGGTTTGACCTCCTATACCGACCGCAATCGGTTTCTGAAGGATTTGCACCGTGTGTACAATGATTTGGCAGAACTGGCGGTTGAACTTGGTGAAGATATTTGAATTGAGAATGAAGAATTGAGAATGAAGAATTGAGAATGAAGAATTGAGAATGA
>DAOQNB010000659.1:0-4205 GCA_035335845.1 Acidobacteriota bacterium
GACAATCGTGACTTCAGCCTCTTCGATCTCAAGAACCTTGTCCTTGTTTTTGCGTGCCCGGATGATGCGCTGGACTCTGGAATTTTGGGCAATAAACAAACAACTGATTTCCCCAGCCGCGAGCAAGGCACCAAATCCCCAAAAATCCACCACGAGCATCAGAAAAATCATGATGCCGATAAAACCATAATTTGGTTGGCTTTGCAGAACTTCAGCCACATAATTGATGTCTTTGTCAGGCATACACCTTCACTCATCTTTGCTTCAAAACAAAATCAGAAAAAGCCGGGCCGGCGGGTCATAATTTTGGGAATTCGACCAATTTTATTTCGCGCCGAATTTCAGCAAATCGCGGAAGGTCTTCAACCTCAGGTTCATAGGCAATTTTTTCCGCAATCAGGTCATAGGTCTTGATGACTCGGGCGCCCGGGAGTGGATCACCCTCGGCATCACGCTCCCGGCCAATCAAATACACATGGTCTGAGATGGAGAGCGCCGAGGTCACATCATGGGTAATGAGAATAAACGTGTTGAGTTCATGTTGACTGGCAACCTGGGTAATCAGCCGCAAAACACTGGCAATGCTGATCGGATCAAGCCCTGAAAAAGGTTCATCCAGAATGATGAAATACCGGTCAATCATAAGCTGCTGCAAAATCGCCACCCGCTGACGCTGCCCACCCGAAAGGTGGACTGGCCAGGCCGATCCTTGCTTGATCAATCCAAAGTCATCCAAAAAATGAAGCGCTTTTTGCTGGGCGTCTTTGCGGGTCATTTTTCCAACGCGGACCGCCGGCTCAACCAGATTGGCCAGGACTGAAATATCTTCAAACAACGGATATTTCTGAAATACCACCCCGACATCCCCTACCCGAACCGGACGTAGCGGCGTTGAGTCTCCGTTGGTAATCAGGATTTTCCCACGTGTCGGCTGGTCAAGCCCGGCAATCAGGCGCAACGTCGTGGTTTTTCCAACCCCAGATGGCCCAAGAAGGCTGACAATCTGGGGTTTGTATCGAATATTTTCAATCGTCAGCGACAAATCCCGGAGCGCCACAAATTTATTGCCATCATTCAGAGGAAATTCTTTGCAGACTTTATCCAGGATCAAAACCGGGCCCAGGGTCTCGGCACCGCTGGGTAATGGCCCGTCAATACAAGGCGATAGATTTTTCATAGGTGGAAACTCATTCTGCTTAGGGTTCCGGGTTCCGGGTTCCGGGTTCCGGGTTTTCGAGAGGAAGATGACTCATACCGTTTTGGAATGAGACCATCGTATTAGCAAGAGGCTAAATTATTGGGAAAATTGGATTTCTCTGACCCCTGACCCCTAACCCCTAACCCCTAAATGGCCTTAGCCGCGTTCGGCCAGGGTGCTATAAGGGAAAAAGGTTCGTTTCAAAACGCCAAAAATCCAGTCTTCCACCACGGCAATCACCCCAATAATGAAAAGGCACCCATAAACCCGAGCTAGATTGTTGGTGGCCGAGTGGGCATAAATCTGACTTCCAAGACCGCCTTCGGTGCGGTTAAAGGTTTCTATTGAAGTAATCATGACCCATCCAATCGCCGCATTGTGAGCAATGGCATCAATCATTTGTGGCAGTGTCGGACGAACCACAACGGTATAAAACACGTGCCAGTCGCTATATCCAAGCACTTTGGCCAGCTCATATTTCATCCGGGGAATCTCAACAATCACAGCCGTCATGCTGGTTACCAGGAAAAAAGACATTCCTGTCGTTAGCATTGCCACCTTCATTGACCAACCAATGGCAAACAGGGTGAGAAACACCAGATTAAAGCCAATGATCGGAATATAGCGCAGCCATTGCACAAACCGGTTCAGCGGTTCAAAAAATGGGATGACGCTTAAATACGAAATACACAATGAGATAATCGCCGCATATGCCAGCCCCACAACGTTGAGTTTGAGGGTGATGCCGATGTCTGAAAGCAGGCGATACTTTGCCCACATTTCATAAATGGCCTGGACAACTTCCTGGGGATAGGGGAGCGCTTTGTTTGAACTCAGTCCCCATCCCACAACCATTGCCACACCCCACACCAGCACCAAATTGGCACGTACAAAGAAGCCAATTTCGCCATAGACCTGAAACAGCTTTTTTACCGAATCTTTCATGGATTCAACCATTTCTTGTCAGTCGTCAGTCGTCAGTCGTCAAGCGTTGGGGGTTATGAGTTCTTGTCAAGTGTATTTTGTTCCATTTGCGCTAGTTACAAACTGTTCTTTCTGAGAAACAAACTCATTGAAATATCTGGGTTTGGTCTACTGACGACTGACGACTGACGACTGACCAGACTCACTTCAGAATAATCACCACCCGGCGGTTCGCCGCCTTTTCTTCCTCGGTCAGATTTTTATTTCCTGGAAGTGGTCGGTACGAGCCATAGCCTTCAACATTTAACAATCGTTTGTCATTGATATTGATGCCCGTGGTATCTGACTCTTTGAGCCATTGCCAGACTGACTGGGCCCGGTCACGTGACAGCCGCAAATTTTTATTGTCATCACCTGTATTATCTGTGTGGCCTTCAATTGTAATTTGGGTGTCTGAAGCCCGAATCAGCAAGTTACGGATCGCTTGCAACACAGTCAGTTCAGATGGTTTGATCCTGGCAGAGCCTGAATCAAAGTTGATCTGGTAATTGGCTTTGACGACGGTCCCCGGATTGGGAGTTCCAGCCGGAAATTGGGCCTGATAGACGGGTGTCAAACTTCGTTCGTCAGTCATTTCCTGAATAAAACTAAGGTCCACAACCTGAGCAACCGGTGTAAAGCCTTCAAGCCGTTGTGGCATCAGCTTTTGCAGCCGTTTGGCATGGTCAAGATATGTAATACCGAAAATGCTGCGCTCAATCGGCTGATGGTTTTCAAGGCCAAACAAATGGCGTACCTCAGCAATATTGTTCACCCGTGATCCACCCAACGGCACCCCGTTTTCAGTCGCACCATGAAAATATTTGTACCAGAAGTTTGGCCCACGTCCGTCCAGATTGAAAATCACTGAATTCAATGTGGCAACACGGGTTTTGAGGTACTCATCATCGGCTTTGATTCGCTCGTTCGAACGGGCAATACACCGCAGAAGTGTTTGAACATAGTCACGATGCTGATTGATCCAGTCAGCATTGCCAAACAGAATATGAGGCATCATGTAGCTATATTCTTTGGTTGAAACTATCTTTTGCAGCTTTTCAGCAGCGCCCTGGTAGGTAACGGTTGATCGTCCTTCAAATGCCATCACATCACCCGGCGTCCAGGTCGCAACCGCATCAATCTGGTGCTCTTCCGGCTGGCCGGTTTGCCGGTTTTTGAGACTGACGTTGGTGTTTTTGACAAATTTCTGGGCCGCCTCGATGTGATCGGTCGCATTGACAAAGTTGACCGCCGTTGGGTCATACACACTTTCATCCGGGTTGATCGGAATCTGATTGTCAGCCGCCCAATCAACCGTTACGTTCCAGTCACAATATGGCACCGCCGTGACCACCACCGCACCACGCGCTTTTTGGGGATCTGCTTTCCACGAAGCCGGCCCCATCAAACAATCTTCACCAAATGAATACCCACTGCTCCAAACGACTCTGGCTTTGTTGCCACGCAGCAATTTGTTTGCCCCAGCGATGTCAACGGCAGCCTGATCGCCCGTTGTGGTGACAAATTGCAATTGCCCGGCAGCCAGAGCTTTGATTTGTTCAGACGTATCATTTTGAACAATCAACCGGGTATTGGTAATACCAGCCTGACACAGACAGCTTCCTGAATAATCTCCCGATTTTCCAGGTCCGCCGACGGCATCAATAATGCCGCTGGTGGTTTGCCAGGTCCAAATCCCAATTGTAACTTCTGGATTATCGCTGGTTCGTTCTGGCGGTTTTACCTGAGATGCAGGCAAATCTTTCACATCAGTTGGAAGTTCTTCACGTGGATCAAGCACAACCGAGCCAACAGGAAGAGCCCCGACCGGATTTATTTTACTTTTTAAGCTTTGCAACAACCCCAATCGGTCTAGGCCAAAGTAAACCAGCCCTAAACCGACACCAATCATCAAAATAACAGCTCCAGGACCAAATTGAACACGACCGATTTTCATAGCCGTGAGCCCCTTTATTCGAAAACATCAGGGCAAGGAGGACGCTCCAGAATCTATACCTGTCAGGAAAAAATTGCAACAAAAACC
>DAOQNB010000660.1:0-306 GCA_035335845.1 Acidobacteriota bacterium
TTTCCGCCCTGGTACCGGACCTGGTGGGCGTATGGACTCTATATTGCGGGGCTGGCAGGGTTAGGGTATGGCGGCATCAACTGGCGCTTGAAGATTTTACGGCGGCGGAATGAAGAACTCGAACAACTGGTGGCCCTCCGCACCTCAGAATTAAAAGACAAGGTTCAGGAACTGGCTCAGAAGAACGAAGAACTGGTAGCTTCCCAGCGGCAGGCAGATCGGATTTTCACGGCCTTTACCGAAGCACTCCCTGGCACGGTTCTGGATGGGAAATATCGGCTGGATATCAAGATTGGAGCAGGCGGG
>DAOQNB010000660.1:325-4201 GCA_035335845.1 Acidobacteriota bacterium
CGAGCAACCCAAATAGCGCTGGACCGAAAGGTTGCCATCAAAGTATTTCGGCCCAGCCCTGGCCATGATTCACCCAAAGAAGTCGAACGCTTCCGCCGCGAAGGCATTTCAAGCTGTCGGGTCAACCATCCCAATGCGGTTTCAATCGTTGATTCCGGGATTTCCTCAGACGGCATTGCCTATCTGGTGATGGAGTTGCTGCAAGGACATACGCTGGCCAAAGAATTGAAACTCCGCCGGCGGCTTTCCTTGAAACGGTGCGCGGCAATTCTCAATCCGCTGTGCGATGCACTGTCAGCGGCTCATCAGGCGGGGATTATTCACCGCGACATCAAACCGGAGAATGTTTTTCTCCACAACACAAAGGCGGGTCAAATCGTCAAAATTCTTGATTTTGGAATTGCCAAACTGGTCGGCGAAGGCAACTCAAGTTTAGAAGAAGACCTGACGGCCACAGGCGGCATCATCGGCACACCTGCCTACATGGCCCCGGAACGATTGAATGGCACAAATTATGATCACCGGGTTGATATTTACAGTCTTGGCATCATGCTTTTTGAAATGGTGACTGGAAACCTGCCATTTACCTCAACTGGTCGCAACCTGTTTGAAGTGTTGTTCTCGCACTTTCACCAGGAAGTTCCCTCGATCAAAGCCTTGAATCTGAATCTCCCCGAAGAAGTTGAGGCATTGATTCAACGCGCACTGAAGAAAAACCCTGAAGAACGTATTTCCCTGGCCGAACTGGCGGCTGAATTAACCCGAATCGCAGCCGAGTTTCCTGAAGACGAAGACACTGGGCCGGGATCTTCGTCAGGCAGAATCACCGATGCTGAGTACTATTCAACCACGGCGATTGAGCAACTTGAAACAATAGGAATTCCCATCGAGCAACGGGAAACCTTGCCCCCACCCCCGTCCCAACTCAATGAACCACGCCACCCCAGTGGCGAAGTCAATCCCTCATAACGTTTGGAGTGTGGCCCACTTGACACTGCTTTTGCTGCTTTGAGTTACAAGAAAGGTCCATATGTCAAAACACACAGCCAGCTTGTTTTGTCTTCTTTTTCTCTGTGTCTGTCAGGTCCTGGTGCCACAGATATCAGGGAATACAACCCAGGGAGGGAATAATATTCGTTCCCCTCAAGACAATGAAGAGAACCGTCCCAAACACCAGACTGAAGCTGAGTTAAATCAAGCAATTGAGATTGCAGAACGTGAAAAATATTCGGTCAGACGGGTTGAATTTCTTGGAAATTATACGACCCGAGATCGAATCCTCCGCCGAGAGTTAACCTTTGATGAAGGCTATGAGTTTACGCGGAAAAAACTGGAGATATCGCTTGCCAGATTAAACCGTTTAAAACGATTCCACCCGATCAAATTGCGTGATGTTTGGGTCGAACTCGATTCCAAATATAAAGAAATTGATGTGACCATTAAGGTGGTTGAGAAAAAGTAGCAACCACACCTGGAACAAACACCAGACCTATTTTTTGAACACCCCAGGCATCGTCGGACCCTGGTTTTTCACTTTTGGCAATTGAAGTAACCGCTCGACCTCAGATTTGAGCACACCAGCCCAGGCATCATTTCCTTTCTGAACAATCAATCCCTCAAACCCACCCTGGATTGCCAGTTCGAGGGCGGTTTTGGGAGTCACAATGGCAATCGGATGTTCAGGATGCTGATCAAAATAGGTTGGTACATCACAAACAGCCAGCAAAAAGGGTTCACCATTGGGGCCAGTCGAAGTTGCCACCCGGATATCATCTCCTGGCCGGGTTGTAATCAACTCAAGATGATTGATAGGAGTCTTTGAATCCAGAATGATCAATCCAAGTTCGCTTTCAATCAGTTTATTCACAAAAATGGTTTGGTTTTGGAGCGTTGGGCGGTCGGCTACATTTTGAATTGCCTGACTGAGTGTCAGGGTTCGACACCTGTACGCCACCATGGCTTGATGAGCAAAGCCAACTCCAAGCGCAAGAATGACTCCTCCAACAAGAATCAGGATAATTTCCATCAATATCTCCTTGTCTTACCCAGGTTTAAACCCACCAAAGAATTGAAGTTTTGAGAAACATGTTTTCAAAATTCCAGGGAACAAGTTGAAGACAGCCTGTGTCTAACAGCCTTGAACCACACAAAGGTATGGCTTCTTAGAAAAAGAAACCTGGCTGGAGCGCTGGTGTCCTGCCGGCAACTGATTAAAGAGCAACCAATTGACACCGGCAAGCGGCTGGCGCTCCCAGGAAATATTTATCTGAAACTCTGTAGCTCCGGTTGGGCAAGTTTGTTCTTTGCCGGAGTTTTTCAAGTGCAACCTGATTGATGATTGGCCTGTCTGGCGAGGAAGACACCTATGACTCATGAGAAATTTCGCCTGCTCTTTTTTATCGTCCTGGGAATCGGTATAACTGGCTGGATCCAATGGAGTTGGGAATACCCTGGCATTGATTCGTACCTTCGGGGCTTTCCGATTCCATTTTATGATTCAGACATCACTGGCGGCGGTCGCGGCCATCCACGGTTTGATATTTTTTTCTTTATCCTGGATGTGACATTGACCGGTTTTATCTGCGGTCTGGCTCTGCTCAGGCTGGATTCACTCATCCAGAAAATCTTTCGATCAGGCCAGAAAATTTAGCCAAGCTGACCATCCCTGACTCGAAACGGCTGCCAGAAATACCCTGGTTTGAACACACTGAACCGGCCCGGGTGACTGGCAGCATTCCAAAGGGCTTCGTTGATGACCAGTCCCGGACAAATATACCCGTTCACGATATCCTCCCAGGTGAGAGCGTCTTCAACCTCAACACCAACCAGAGCAAACCTGAAGTCCGGAGCAGAAAGCAGATGCCAGTAGAGATCAATGCCAGCTTCAATCATTTTTAAATTTTCAGCATCAGTGCCCCAACCCGAGCGACTCAAATTTTCAGGCACAATCCGACACCACCAGCGCTGATACTCACCCTGGAAGCGGCAATGTTCGGCTGGCACAATCCACGATGTTGATCCATCTGACCACATCCATTGCAAGGTTGAAAAATGATTCAGAAATCGGGCGGCAGCCTCCCGGTCAGTGCCAAACTCAGCCGCTAATTCAAAAATCCAGGCCATTTTTTACTCCAAAAGTCAAAATTTTGAGTTGAAATTGAGAGCCAGCCCCGGTAGGGTATGTCGGCTGTGCGCAACCGTGCGTGTCGTGTTCACATTCAGGTTGATGACCTCGAATTCTCAAGTTGCCCTCTCGTAGGGAGGGTCACATTTTCACCACTTCACACGCCTATGACGATTTACTTCTATATTTCGCGTGAACAATACGGAGCATTTTCCAATTTCTCCCGCCACGGATTTGAACTCAACGGGAAATACTGGCCAACCGTCGAACACTATTTTCAGGCCCAGAAATTTGCCGGAATGGAACTTGAAGATCGGATCCGCCAGGCTGCAACGCCCAAAGATGCCAAAAAACTTGGTTGGACGCGCAGCACTCCGCTCCGAGCCGACTGGGATGAAATCAAAGACGAAGTGATGCGTCAGGCGATTCGTCGGAAATTTCAAACTCACGCTGAACTTCGCGAACTCTTGATCTCGACTGAAGATGAAGAACTGGTCGAAAATTCACCCAAAGATTACTACTGGGGCTGTGGCGCTGACGGCTCGGGGAAAAACATGACGGGAATCATACTGATGGAAGTACGTGCCGAGTTCCTCAATGAGAAAGCTTAGCTGGGCCTGGTTGCCGGTGGACTTCATTGTCCACTGTGATCGGATTTGTATTCGATATGAGCAAAATCAAGAATCCGCTTGAAAAGAAACAGGTGTCATTAATCAAAGACCGCTATGTTCCGGCTGAATATCCGCATGCCT
>DAOQNB010000661.1:0-4199 GCA_035335845.1 Acidobacteriota bacterium
TTATGTCATCACCAGCCGATTCGCTCCCTTCTGTCAACGATCCGAATGAAACACCGATTGATCTGGAAGAATCCAAAAAGACCCAGGCCAAAAAAACATCAGGAAAAAGCCCAATTGATGTGTTTCTTGATTTTCTGAGTTCTGTCAAAGTTGGGGTTACCCTGCTGGCTTTTTTGATTTTATCCACGGCAATTGGGACATTTATCATTCAAAAAGGCACCAGTGGGTTTCGTGAGTACTATCAGCAATTGTTACCGGCTGAGAAAACCCTCTACACGTTTCTTGGCTTTTTGGATATTTATCACACCTGGTGGTTTAACCTGCTGTTGCTGACAGTCAGTTTGAACATCATTCTGGCTTCGATTGATTATTTTCCGGCAGCCTGGCGCTATGTGAAAAAACCAGTTCTGAAAATCAACCAGGCGTTTATCAACCGTCAGCCCTGGAAAGATTCAGTCGTGGTGCCGACCACCTCAGTTGACCTCAATAAAATCAAGGATGCCTGCGAACATGTTTTTTTACCCGGTTGGGCCAAAGGACCATTGCGTTGGGTGACCAGTGTTCGACTGTTTGTGACTGAAAATCCACAGCATAAGAGCACAACGATTCTGGTTGAACGCGGAGTCTGGAATCGGTTGATGCCCTATGCCATCCACGTTGCATTGCTCACGATCTTTATTGGTGCCTTTATTGGCGGACAACTTGGCCGCAAAGGGGTAATCCGGCTGGCGCCAGGTGATACAACTAACCGGTTTATCACCCAGAGCCCGGATCCAGCCATCCCAGATGATGAATTTGAAATGCCATTCACACTGGTGTGCACTGATATTCAGCAGGATTTACTCAATCCCAAGAAAAATGATTTGAGCGCGCCCAACACCCTCGACTGGCACACCAAAGTTCTGTTTCAGTACAAGGGCCAAAATTACGCTGGCCATATCCATCTCAACACGCCGATTGATTTTCGTGGCTATCGGTTCTTCCAGGCCAGCTTTGACAATGTTGCCAGCGCCCGTGAAGTCTCACTGATACTGACACCAACCACTGGCGGCACGCCTCAGGAAGTCAAAATCAGCCGTGAGGCAACCAAAGTTCCGGGTGTCGGGACGTTACGTCTGGCTGACTTTTACCCGGATTTTATGTTTAGCAACGGACAGGTTGGAACCCGCTCGGGCGAGTACAACAACCCGGTGGCAGAACTGGAATGGATCCCTGAATCAGGCGGGGCGCCAAGCCTGGTCCTGGCCTTTAATGCCGAAATGGCCAAGCAGGTCGAGAACTTACCGGTTGGGAATCGAACACTGGCAGGGACTGTCCGCACCTCGCTCAAGGATTTTGAAAAGGTCTCGCGCGCCCACGTCCTGCAGGTACAGTATGACCCTGGCGTAGACACCGTCTACCTTGGCTCGGCGCTACTGACGTTGTTTCTGTGGATGGTGTTTTTTTTCTCGCACCAGCGCCTGTGGATTTTGATTGAATCACGCCCAGATGGGACCAGCGTGATTTCCATTACCGGGAATACCAATCGCAACCGACCGTTCTTTGAGCGCACCTTCACCCGACTGGCCAATTACCTGACAGGTAAATCCACGACACTGGACCCACAACCCGAAGCTGAGTGATGATTAAGTGACACGGTAACAAGATGATAACTTGACTCACAGGCTTTCTGGATTGACGACTCGCTATTTCGCTATTTCGCGGCTTCGCTCCTGACAATCAACTGTTGCAACAGCCTGACATAATTGTCTTTCCACGGCAGATCAAGTTCGACTTTGAGTCGGTGGCGCTCGGCCTGGACCGATTCACCAGTGATTGGATTCAAGCCTTGTTTGTAGTAGGTCTCCCAATACACCCCGGCACCACGTTTTTGCCAGGCGGGAATCTCATTGAAATTCACCCCACGGTCAAAGAGAAATTCGTTCTTTTCCGGGACTGACATTCCAAACAAAACGTTGGCAGCCGCTTCCGGGGTCTCGCCCTCTTTGCGCAATAGCCAGTAGCAATGTCCGTTGAGGGCATTGCGATGGGCATCTTCGCTCCGCCACAGAAAATAGTCATAGACCTGCTCAAGCCCTGGAAATTGAGAGATTCGGCAATCAAAACATCCGATTTGCCCCAGCAAAATTGAAAATTTAGCACTGGCTTCTCCGGCAAGAACTGAGTTGTACTTGCGGAGTTTGCGTTGAAACACATCAATCTCGCGATGAAACAGCAATGAGATTTCGTCACTTTGTGTATACCCATACACAACGCGAAACCCACACTGCATCAAGTGCTCAACCGTGGCCGTCATCATATCACGGAAACGCACATCAAACGGTGCTTCAAAGTCGCACAATTCGCGGGTCAGGCGCGTAAAATTCCGCCCATCCAGTCGTGCAACCATAAACAGCCCCGGTAGGACACAATGATCGTGGGCTGTTTCAAAAATCCGCATTTTGGTATCCAGTTCATCAAACTTCATTGGTGTAAATTCCTCACCTTTTCGATTTTCATATCCTTATTCAATCAGGGCTCAATCTTCAAAGTGTACTCTCTTGTGTGGCTGAACTGCGCCAATTCCCAGGGTTATCGTCAATATACGTCTTGGTCAGTACCACCCGCGTGAGTGGGTGGGTCGGCTGGTTTCCACTCCCACCCGCTCACGCAGGTGGTACTGACACGTCCATAATCCGGCGACTTGATGGCAAAATGGCAGCACTGACACATCCTTTGAAATGGATTGAATAGAAAATTTGTGGAATGCGCATTGCTCTGGTATCAATGTTCTGTTCCTGTCAGGGGATTTCTACACATCCACTTCCTGGTCTGTCCCCTTTTTCCCAGGAACCGAGTTCTTCATCATCCTTGTGTTGCATTCTGTGGAGAAAAAAAATGAATTCAACTTTTTGTCCCCTTCTGTTGCACAACAAGATCAAGTTTTTGGTCTTGTTCGCAGGGTTAGGCATGATGCTTGTCCTGGGTACAGGTGAGCAGGTCCTGGCTCAAGGTATTAACTACCCGGTGAGTAATCCAGCCGGGACGAGCGGCACGGGAAATGCCCGAACCGACCCGGATAATCTTTTTATCCGCAATAACATTGCGGGTATGACCGAAATTGCAGTCAATGACACCGAAGAAGCTGATGGAAAACTTGGCGAGAGCGGCAAAGGTGGATGGCGGTTTCTGGGTGAATTACAAGGTGCCTATTTTCGATATGAGCGCGAGCGCAACGCCGGGCCGTTCCAGGGCGTCAAGAGCAACGCGACCATCTACCCCCCAGGTCTGGCCGGTGAAATCACCTATACCAGTGGAAACCACAAATATGCGTTTGGGGTTGGAGTGTATTCAGTATTTGCCTTCCAAAGCAAAGTCGTAGACCCAGCTACCCTGGGACCACGTGCTCTGTTTTTTGATTCCAAGGTTGGCTCAACCGATGTGGCCTTTGGTGGTGCCGCCCGACTCAACAAATACGTCTCTGTCGGTGGTAGTTTTATCTTTGGACGTGGGTTTGTTGACCTCAAAGCACCCAACTCCGCGTTGTTAGCGGCTGGAATTTTGCAGGACAGCCGGGTTGATGTGACTGATATCGGCGCCCCTGGGTTTAGTGTCGGCGTGAATCTTCGCCCAAATGACAAGATCAATTTTGGGTTCAACTACAAAAGCAGACGCGAATATGACATGACCGGTGTCTTGACGACGGCGATTCCCCGACCTGTTACCGGCGGAGTGCAATTGGTTCCATTCAAAGCAGATATTACCACCCAGTTTAAACTGCCGCAGGTGGTTGAAAGTGGAGTCCAGATCAAAGCCACTAAGAAATTCACCTTTGTGGCCGACTATCGGTTCTATGATTACCCCGATGCCTTGAAAACCGTCGTGGTGAAAAGTGAACAAAGCGGGCAGCCGCTCCTGTCACAGACGATTAATGCCAAGAATGTGCATTCCGTGCGTTTTGGTTCTATCTACACGCTCAACGATACCACGCGCCTGAATTTTGGGTTGGCGTTTACCTCAGATGGATTCCGTGATCAGTTTATCAATCCTGGATTGATTAATACTGGTGGCATTGATGTCAGCGGCGCCATTTACAAAAAGATTTTGGGACAATGGTTCAATGTTGGCATCGCGGGTCTCATTGGCCGTGAACGGATTGTCGAACCTCAGGTAAACCCGGCATTTAGCGGAGCGTACCGAGGACATGGCATTATGATCAG
>DAOQNB010000662.1:0-4198 GCA_035335845.1 Acidobacteriota bacterium
ATAATCGGCAAGGGCTGGCTCATTCCACTGCGTGCGCAACGAAGGATCATCAATACCCGCCGCAACTGGCTCTGGTACTGAGAGATAAACTCCTTTTTTGATTGCCGGATAGATATAGCGATCTGGATGTGACGAAAGCAGGTGCCAGAGCTGGCCGTGAGGTTCAAAGGCGGTTGGGAACTCTGTTTGGACCTGTTCGAACAGCAATGGAATGATCGTGTTTTGGCTGATGTAGCAGGTTGTGTCATCTCGGGTAAAGTAGGCCCCCAACTGCTTTTGATTGATGCGCTGTTCTAACAACCAGCCCAGCACATCAGGAGTCACAACCCAGGGGCTATCTGACCAGTCTCCATCCATCTGCCATTCATACTGATCAAAGAACTCAAAAAGCCGTTCAAAAATCGCATCCGGAATCTGAATCGGTTGACAGTACAGCGCCTCGGATGACGGCTTGCCAAATACCTCCGTGTGGAGAAACGGCACGTTACCCAACCTCAACCGGGTTTCGGGCGACCGGTTGGGTTCGGGCGTTGAAAGACCGTCAAAACATAGCATTTCGAGAAACGCCACAAAGCTGTCTTGCTCGCCTATTTGACGGCACTGGTTGAGTTTATGGCGAAGGTACTCCTGATTGCCGTCAAGCAATCCCTTCTTCTGGATGAAATACACAACCATCAACCGCGAAACCAGTTGTGAAGCCAATCGGCGGCGTGTTTCATCATTTGCACTGCCTGTGATCAAAGCCGCCAGCACGTGAAGTTCAGCGGTCAAGCCATCAGAAATCAGCATGGAGAGGTGTGCTTTAAGAGTAGAAGTAGCTATTCAAATTTCACCACAGAGGACACAGAGGTAAGTATTTTGCCGAGAATTTGCAGATAGTTTAACCACGGAAAACACGGAAAACACGGAAAAAATCAAGTACTTACCAAATCCAATATCTCAGGAAACTCATGATACGGTACTTATTTTGTTTTCCTCTGTGCTTCTCTGTGTCCTCTGTGGTTCAAAAATGCTTGTACATCTTACCCTTCATCATCTTCGATTGGGGCTTTGAATTTCAGTTGTGTCTTCCGGCAATGAATCGGCTCAATGTCGTCACGCTCACCAAGATAGACGGGCTGGTACAGCTTGCCTGACTGGGCGTGGGCATATAGATAGCGGACTTCGACAATTGAGTTCAGCGGTGGAATCTGGAAATTGGGAAGAATCGTCACGCTCCCGGCTTCAACCAGAGTTCCGTCATCGTCAAGCAGCCCCAGGTTGACGCTCCGTTTTTGGTTATGGCTGACCACGACGCACGACACGCTTTCGGTGAATTTGTACTTGAGTTGATTCCCACCCGACGCCGGACGGCCAGCGGCGTAAGGTGCATCCAATCGTTTAATGACCAGTCCTTCTTTTCCACTGGTTTTGAGGCGTTGAACCATCGCTTCTTTTTCCTCTTTCGTCTGTGCCGTCGGAACGATTTCAACCGCCGTGCCGACCAGCTTAGATTCAAGCTGTTTCAGAAGCCCAATTCGGTCAGCGTAGTTCCACGAACGCACGTCCTCGGAACCATCGTCATTGGCTCCGGGAAATTGCAAAATATCGAACACAAACAACTTCTCGCCGACGGCTTCTCCATCCAGGATGACCGGCGTTCCGACATTGGCCAGGCTTGTTGCAAATACACTCGGGATTCCGACCACCAGCCCTTTCCGGTTGATGCCTTCGACGAGCCCATTTTCCAAACATCGAATCAGCATCCGTTTGCCATCGTGCTTTTCCTGAAAACACCACGCCGGGTCAGTCACAAATTTTTCAAGTTCGGTTTCTTCGATTGGATTGAGCAACTGGCACTGGACGCCTGAAATTCGGCCTTCGTGTTCGGTTTGAACGTAGGCCAGCCCGTCTTCACCAGGGCTATAGCCTTTGCTGGTTTTCTCTGCCAGCAACCGGTTGTAGACCTCCTTCGCCTCAGCGTAGGGCACCGGCTTTTGGGTTTTGGTCCCGGTTTTGAGCGTCGAACCACGGCGACCATAAGCAAAATCAACCACATATCCGTCGCCCGATTCTTTCAGCTCGATAAAGTAGACCTTGTCCGAAGTTGCATTTCGAAAATACAGCGTGGCTTGCAAATTCATGCTTTTCTCTCCTTGAAGATAACCATTAAGATCATTTGTGACTCCCCTATGGATGAAATCAACAAACTCTTTTCAGGTAGGTAAACGATGGACGCTGAAGTACTCGCTCAAGAACAGCACGATGCTAAAAAAGTTGATCAGGCTCAACTCTTAATTCGTGACGGTCAACTTGATGAAGCGGCTGCCAGATTACGAGAAGTGATTGCGCATGCTCCAGATAATCACTTTTCCCGCTTTGAAATCGAGAAAAAACTGTACATCAAGTGCTGGGACCGGGCTGAGTTTGAGTACCTCGTATTCCTGCAACAAAAAACAGGAGATGATCGGACATTGATCTGGATACCGAATGCCTATCCACGCGCTTATTATTATCTGAGCCTGATCTTGATGCGACAAAATCAGTTTCAGGAAGCGCTGGAATATCTTGAGAATGGTGCGGCATTCGAACCCAAAAACCCGCGTTTTCTCCTGGATAAGGCACGCGCTCACGGATTTCTTGGCCATCCACAACTGGCGGTTCAACTCTATGAGCAGGTTCTGGCAATGGGAGTCTTGATCCTACCGGCACTTCGAGCCATAGCCTTTCGTGGAAAAGGAGTTCAACTTATTGAATTGGGAGAACTGGATCAGGCGGAACAAGCTTTGAAACAATCACTTGCTATCGAACCCCACAATGCTCTGGCGGCCAATGAACTGAACCACATCGCGAACCTTCGAAAATCAAAACACCCAGGGTCTCTTTTAGTTGCCCCGATGCCATTGGGAACCTGTGCCCTTTGTCAATCATCACTTGATACAGATGCAGGTCTTCTCCCTATCAACGGTTTACTCCAACATGTATGCAGTACCTGCTTCAAAGCTGAAAAACCTAAATGGTGGCAGTTCTGGAAATAACGACCATCCCCATAACTCAGTAATCATAACACGTTTTCGTTGATTGGCAGGAAGATTTCAACAAAAAGGTTGAGGAGTGACCAGGCGTAATCCAACCAAAATCAGCCTACCGTTCTTGCCTTGAGACATCCCAACCCACCATACTTGGAAAATTCTCTAACAGCGTTTTGCTATAGCTTTTTTCTGTAGCCAGTCGCCCTTTGCATTCTCGCAAAATGTGTTCCTATCAATCAAATTCAGCAATAGAAATGGCTAAACCTTTATGAAAAAACACTATCCCTGGTTATGGTTCGACGCGGACGGCACCCTTTTTGACTACAATCAGGCCGAGCCGATTGCGATTAAAAACACGTTTGACGCTCTGAAGCTGCCTTTTCAAGACGAGTATTTGGCCATCTATCGGCGGATCAATCAACAACTCTGGCAGGCACTTGAACGAGGTGAAATCACTCCGGCAGCCCTGCATGCCCGCCGATTTGAATTGTTGATGGAAACCATCCAGCTTGATTTTCCACCCAGTCAGTTTGGGGCGGCATTTATGGAACAACTGGCGCTCCGGGATGAACTCATTGACGGTGCTCACGAAGTTTTACACCAGCTCCAGGAAAAATGTCGGGTGGCAATTGTCACCAACGGGTTGCAGTTTGTTCAACGGAGTCGCATCGCACTGTCTCCGCTCAAGCAGTACATCACGGAACTGATTATTTCTGAAGAAGTTGGCATCGCCAAACCTGAAGCCGGATTCTTTGAAATCGCCGCTGCCCGGACAGGGTATCCACCCAAAAACGAGGTCTTGATCATCGGCGACAGCCTGACGTCAGATATCCAGGGCGGAGCGGACTTTGGCATTGACACTTGCTGGTTTAATCCGGCAGCACATTCACGACCAAACGACGTGCCAATCACCTATGAAATTTCCCACTTGCGGGAACTGCTGGAAGTCCTGGCTTGATTTTCAGTTTGGGAGAGAGTTTATGAAAATTTCAGAACGAGTGGAAAAACAAACGATCATCCAACCCTTTGGTGATGGGTTACTCGATCCTCAGATCATCATTCATCACGGACAACAACTTGATGGAAAACGAATTAAGGTAAATACAATGATGATGACCGTGACAATTGACGAAGCTGAGCAATTTATCGAAGGACTTCGGAAAGCCATCGAAATCGCCAGCTCTATT
>DAOQNB010000663.1:0-4194 GCA_035335845.1 Acidobacteriota bacterium
GTCAGTAGTCAGTAGTCAGTAGTTCACTAAGTTTATTTGATTGAATTACTTGACTGTCTCCTGATACGAGGTTTTTCGTTGCAAGACGGTATAACAAAGACACTGGAATTCAGGATTCTTCGACAGGTTTGCGTGCTGAGCCTGGAAACCAGAAGCCGTTGCACAGTGGGCATTCATAGCCCCCTTCCTGAAAACGAACCGTTGTATTTGCCAGATCATCCTCCAGCCTGCGACGGCTACCAATTTGCAGTGAAAAAGGAATCCGCTCGAAATCAACACGACCACTTCCCCAGATTTTGAATTGTAGCGTGTGTGGCGAAAGCTCAAAATCACAGGTTGGGCACCGCAAAATGGCTTTCTCTTCTTCTTTTGGCCATTCACCCCAATACACCTGAACGGATGGTGAACGGTGTGTTTCATAGGAAAACTGTAATATGATCCGATACTTCGACGGAGGCGACATATAATCATCCCCCCACATTTGCCAGTCATCTGACTCATCCCACGAATACAAATCATGACCAAGATGTTTTAAATCAGCCAGAATGGTCGCGATTTCAGTTTGAAGGTCTTCACCCTTTTCCAGTCGGGTCGTGAGAAGGTTGGCCAGTTCCTGGCAGCGTTGGTCTTGCTCAGATGATTGCTCAAAAATGGAGCGGGCAAACTTTGGATCCAGTCGTGGAGGCTCATCTGGAGGAGTTTTTGGAATGAAGGGAGATGGCAGACTGTTTGTTTGTTCAAAGAGAAAACGATCATACCACTCAAACCAGAGCCAGAACGCTTTTTCCTCAGAGTTTGCCAGCCGTCTGGCCAGATGAAACGAATTGACTGTCAATCGTTGGGGATTAAACCGTTGCTCAACCCATTGTTCAAACCCGGCGAAATCAAACCCTCTAAAGCGGTTTTCTTCCGGCACATCGTGGAAAAACTCAGCTATTGTAATGCCATCTATGTACATTTGCATTCTCATCAATGAGACGGTTCCAAACCATATTGCTGGACGCTGACGGACCTGTTCAAAATACGTCGGCCAATCTCGAATTTGATTGAGCGGGGCTTCTGGAGAAAGTTCAGATCGTTTCATCTTTGGTTTCCTTTACAAATCTTGATGATAAGGATGCTCTTTTAAAGCTTTCCAAACCCGCCTTCCCAAAGAGCATCTCGAACTCGTTTTTTGGCTGTCCATCCGATATTGAAATCATGGTTGTCAGACTGAGCCTTAAAAGAAAATGTGCCCCAAAAACTGAGTTTCATATTACTGATTTCACTGACATGAATCCGAATAGGAACTGGCAAAGATTGTGAGAATTTTTCTGTTTTTTGCTGCTCTTGAATTTTGGTGATAAAGAAATCAGCTTTTTGTCGAAATTGCTCGTCACTATTTTGAATATTCCAGAGTTCTGTTTCATCCAGCTTTAAATCATGTTTTCCCGAACCATGCGCGGCTGTTGCAACCATTGAACCCAACATTCCTCCGCCACTATAGCTTCCTGCTTTTATTCGCTCTGTTTCTAAATCTTTACGGGGAAAGAAATACAATACCCCTTTTGTAATAACCAGATCTCCTGAAAAACTATATTTGCCAGAAATCAAGTAGTACTGAACTTGCTCAAATTTGACTGGTAGCGGCATATGAATCCTCCTGAGATGAATTTTTTGAGCCGGGTATGGTTATTTTGCTGGAGGGAGACTATCCATAAATGGTTTTCCAAGCCCTTTTATCCAGAAGTAATTTCCCCGAATCATCACAATTGCCATTCGTTCTCGACTATATAGCCAAACAAAAGGGCTGCCCAGTAACAAGGCGCCTGGCAAAAACAAGATCAAAGAGTGAAAGGCAAAGCTCAAGTACACCAAGCATACTCCACACAAGGCCAAGCCAAACGCAAGGAGCCGGTGTTTCCACCGTTGGCGATGATGAATTGAACAGAGGCCAAAATCCAGGTTATAGCTGGGAGGGTCATAATCAATACCTGGCGGGCCGAAGACTTTTCCAATAGCTGCTGCTACGAGATGGGATTGAGATGCCACTTCGACTTTGACCTCAGTTCGATGAATGGATTCTGATGCATTGCAATACACACACCGATCTGGCAGAACGGTTGCTGGAGTGACGATCAATAACCCACCATCATTCCACAGGCATTGCCCTTGTAGACCTGTATAACCTGATTGAGGTGTTTCAGGGGAAACAGTAATAAATCTGTCTTCCATGGTTGCCTCCCAAATATTGAAGGAGTGGCAGGATGTATTCTGCCACTAAATGTTGATTTCAGATATAGTTACAGTTCAAGGAACTATTTAGGAAAACTAGTGTCACATCTGCGAAACAAGTATTAGCTCCTGGCCCCAGATGGAACATGGCAGAATTTGGGGAACAGATTAGTCCCAGACTGAAATCTGCAAAGCAGGTGTCGTCCAGGATGTTACGATGTCACCGGTTTACCGGCTTGAGCGAATGGCGAAGTTGTCCCAGAGATGTTCCCCTGGGCTACGAGCCTATACCTGGCTTCGCAGGTTAAATTGGAGATTCCCAAACAGTCTCTAAGTGAAATAATTCTCCACCTGGACTAGAAAAACTGCATTTAGTCGCTTAATTTTCGACAACAAGCTTGATTAGGAAAAGTGGTGTATCAAAATCAGTTACAAAACTGCTTATACCAATCTTTTGAGATGATTTCAAACCTAAAGCTGGAATTGGTTGATCAATCCATCTAAAAAGGAAAAAAGTCTAAATCTGGGATTACTGAGGAAATCCTGTCTTATGTTGTGACCAGCTACAACGAGAGTTGAACCCAAAACCTTTTCTTAGCTGCAAGAACAAAAGCCAATTTCTTACCGGGTATTTCGTTCCTGGCGTTGAACCGGGTCAAGCTGGCGGGTGGTGTGTTCGGTGACGCTGATGATTGGCTCGGGAAGCATCTGAACCTGAGGCTCCACTTTGATTTCCTGAGTGGTCAGCCTCGCGGGAGGCAAAATGGTTGGTGGAGGCGCCGTCATTCTTTTTCTGGATTGGAGCAACATCCAGATAAAGACGCTGTTGGCCGCCATCAACATCAGAAACCCAAGGATGAGAAATGTAATCATCACTGGAGCTTCAAGCTGTGCTTCTCGCATGACGGCCATAAATCCAGTGAGGAGCGCCAGCCCTCCAACACTGACCGACACAATTGCCCACACCAATCCATCCTGTGAGAATCCATAGGGATTTTCTGGAGCTTTCTCTTTTGGCTTCAATTCGGTACCACACCGTGTGCAATAGCTTAACGTGGGTGTAATGGCAGAACCGCAGATTGAACAAAACATCGAATTTCCTTTCCATGGCTAAGGGCTAAGAAAACCAGGGCTGAGGGCTTGGGGCTGAAGAAACCGGGCTGAAGAAGCTGGGCTGAAGAAGCTGGGCTGAGGGCTTGGGGCTGAAGAAACCGGGCTGAAGAAGCTGGGCTGAGGGCTTGGGGCTGAAGATTCGCAAGCTCAGGGCGGAAGAAAACGGGTTTAATACCCTGAACCCGATGTCTTCAGCCCGATGTCTTCAGCCCGCCTTCTTCAGCCCCAGCTCACTGTCTTCCGCCCCATTCAGGCTTCCCAGGCAAACAACTTAATCTCAGGCTCGGACTCAGACATCCTGACCATCTTTTCGTAGTGAAGTCCCATTTTTTCAAGCAGTTTGATCGAGCTTTCGTTGTCTGAGTTGGTGATGGCCACGATGCGGGTCATCCCTAATGTCTTTTTGGCATATTCAAAAAGGGCTGAGGCTGATTCGAAGGCGTATCCTTTCCCCCAGTACTCGGGCAAAAATCCATAGCCGATATCTACGTCCGGGAGGGCATCGCGTTTGATCAGGCAGCAAATTCCAATCGGAACGCCGGTGTCTTTGAGTTCGGTCACGTACAGCCCAAACCCATATTTGGCGTGCATAGCCAGTGGACCATTGGTCAGGTAGGTCCGGGCTTCTTCGGCGGTTCGCACGCCTCGATCCCCAATGAACCGAATCCAGGATGGCTGATTCATCAGTCCAACCAGGAACTCAGCATCGTCAAGCGTAATGTCGCGAAGGGTAAGTCGTTCAGTTTCAAGAAGTTTCATGATTAGGGTTCAGGGTTCAGAATTGAGAATGAAGAATTGAGAATGAAGAATGAAGAATTGAGAATGAAGAATTGAGAATGAAGAATGAAGAATTGAGAATGAAGAATG
>DAOQNB010000664.1:0-4193 GCA_035335845.1 Acidobacteriota bacterium
AACCGGGACTGAAGACTTCGGGCTGAAGAAGTCGGGCTGAAGAAGTCGGGCTGAAGAAGTCGGGCTGAAGAACTGGTTTTCTTTCATCCCTCATCCCTTCGATTGCCCTGAGCTTGCAAATCTTCAACCCTCACAAAGAGGTTTATCGTGGAACTCGATCACGCACAGCCTTATATCATCAAGATCAGAAACCTCCTGTCGTCAGACGAGTGTCAACAGTTGATCAATCGCTTTGAAGCGGACACTCCGTCCCTGGCCACGGTCAACACCGTCTACGGCGCACAGGTTCGGCTGGGAGTTCGCAACAATGAGCGGGTGATGTTTACTGATTTCGAGCTGGCAACGATGCTTTTTCAACGGGCTGAGCCGCATGTTCCAGGTGAAATCCAGGGCCTGAAGCTGTTCGGGGTGAATAAATTATTTCGCTGTTATCGCTACAAACCCGGAATGCGCTTTGCCCCACATCCTGATGGGGCGTTTCGCCGCAATGAATGTGAACAAAGCTGTTTCACTTTTATGGTTTATCTGAATGATGATTTTGAAGGCGGTCACACGACATTTCTGGTTACGCCAGAAGTCTCAGTCAAGCCACTGACCGGAATGGCACTGTTCTTTCAACATCCGTTAATTCACGAAGGCAGCCTGGTGACCAAAGGTGTCAAATATGTCCTTCGAACTGATGTGATGTACCGAAAATTAACTGGTGACTGACAGTCAAAAATGCAACAGGTAACGGGTTCGCCCTTCAACCCAGAACCCCGATTCCGACTCCTCTACTTTGATGAAAGTTGGTTTTATGAATCTTGACAACATCTACCCATATTTAATGCCTGGATTGATCGGTCCAGAGTTTGAAACCGTCAGTATCCCGCTTGGACACGACGTGTATGTAGTGATTTTTGAAGACCACGAAGCTGACGCCGGGATTGTGCATTCCATCGTTACCCCATACAAACTTCAGGTTAGCGGCCTTGATATCGCGCACCTCCACCAGCGAGCAATGCAAAATCTAGAGCAATTTGCCGAACGCGATGACATTGGCATCAAAATGCTTGGTCAGCCAGGAGAAGAAGTCAATTTTCTTCTGTTTCATGGCCATGCGCGAGCCTCAGCTTGTTTGCTGCTGTCCAATTTGTATGGCCTTGCCCAGAACTGGCTTGAATCAGACGAATTGTGTGCCTGTGTCCCGCAACGTGAAACACTGGTGGTTTTCCCCAAACGCGACCGAGCCTATCGTGAATTTCTGATTGGCAAACTGAAAGAAATCGAAGGCGATGCCCGACGACCAATCACCTTTGAACTCTTTGAACTGACACCAGACGGCGTAGTGCCATTTGTCGAACCGTAAAAGGCTCATCACATAATGAAAACACTTGATGAATTGCTCTGGCCAGATGATTCAAACGCCACGCTCCACGATGCCGAGCTCCTGAACCTTACGATTGACTATGTGCAGGGAATGGCTGAGTTTACCCTTTCAATCTGTGTCGGAGATCCTGAATCAGAGGATGCACTTATTTACAAAGCCCGCCAAACAGGAATTCTTACCGTCAGTGGCCTCGAAATGCTATCTATCGAACCACCAACCAGAGACAACAGCCGGTCTCCTCACAAAGGATTATTGGTTGATGCAGATCTTGAAACCACTTTCCTTCGATCACGGGCACAGCTCGTTGATCAAACCGGGGACCAGATTCAATTCTGGATCTATGTTCTTGATTGGAATAGCTTTATGCGGGTTACAGGAAAGAAGGTGTCTTTCCGGTGGGAAAACTTACTGTGCTGAAGTGACAACCATCCCTAAGTACACCACAATGGTTACTGATACCAATTTGGAATGAAGCTATCGCATTTTTGAGAGGTTAAGTGACTGATGAAAATGTATTTCCCTCAGCCCTTAGCCCGATACCCTCAGCCCCAAAGGGTATCACTTCCCACCGTGAGGTGACGGATATCTGGTTTGTGCGAATCGGCCATCAGATGTTTCACCGTATTGTTCACATTCATTCATCACCTGAACTGTTTGTTTCAATATGCCATCATCACGCTCTCTCATTTTAAAACCACCGCTGTGGGCCTGTATCACCTTTCCAATCACAATTGTGGCTGGCTTTCATCTATTGGTGGTTTATCCATTGTTTCGGCTGATTTCCAACCTTGATGAAGTTTCCAACCGAACACTGGCAGTACACGCCGTCATTATTTGCTTTGGACTCTGGCTGATAGGGAATGCCGGGCTCCGCATGTGGCGTGAAGTGCAGTTCAGTGCCTATCTGGATGCTGACGGAATCCGAGTCATCACCTGGCGCGAGCTGGCGAGCTTTGCCTGGTCTGATGTGATCAGGTGTGAACTCCGGACCCAGAGTAAATTTGGAGAATCCGGTGTCTGGATAACACTGGTTGGTCACGATAATCAGGTTCTGGCGCAGTGGAATCGGAACTGGTATCGGTACACCAGGTCATCACTTACGCAATTTGACACCTTTACCAGCCAGATTTGGGCTTTCCTTGGTCAAAATGAACAGGCACAATCTACCATCCAGGCCGAACCACTCCCTCAGTCGGAATAAATGAATGACGCTCACGCTCTTCACCTGTCACGCAGGACACCTGGTCCTGCCCAACCGCACACTGGTGCTTGTCAGTCGGGAAAGCGGCGGTAATTTGCTGGTTAACCCGCTACGCAACGTTTGGGAACGCGCTGAACTTACCCCAGTTGAACTGACGCTCTGGTCGTTTCTGGTGGCTGCGGCTGGAAAAGCCATGCTTGAGGTGCTGCCCCAACTGGAAGGCGGATGTATCAACTATTGGGAAGCCGGAAACTGGGCGCTCAACGATCAGGCTATCCCTCCAGGTCCGAAAACGGCGCCCGAATATCGTCAAGTCCATCTGCATTTGCTTGGTCGAAGCCGAACAACACCCGACCCTTCGTGGAAATGGGGCGAAGCACCCCGCTTCCCAAACTTTGTAGATCGTTACGCCTGGGCGGCAAACAATGAGCGGCTCACTCCAACCGAATGCCAGCACATTGTGGCCCGCGTCGAACAGTTGCTCCAGGTCCGGTACGGCCTCCACTCCAGCCAGATAACCCCCTGGGCAACCTGCACCGGGTGCGGTTATCCAACGCCGATCACAACACCTGGGCAAGCCTCCGCTGTGTGCCTTGAGTGTGGCCAAACATCAGACTGAAGGCTTGGGGCTGAAGACTTTGGGCTTCGGGCTGAAGACTTCAATTCAATGTCTTCAACCCGTTTTCTTCAGCCCTGAGCTTGCCAATCCTCAGCCCGACTTCTTCAGCCCGACTTCTTCAGCCCAACTTCTTCAGCCCGACTTCTTCAGCCCAACTTCTTCAGCCCCAACCCTATGACTGACATTCGACTGGTAATTTTCGATCTTGCCGGAACAACTGTTCACGACACGGGACAGGTCGTAGCGGCTTTCACTACAGCCCTTGCCGAACACGATATCAGCGTCACTCCCGATGAGTTGAGCCAGGTGCGAGGGTCATCAAAACGGAATGCCATACGGCAGTTTATCTCTGAAGGGCCAAACCAAACTGAACAGGCAGACCGGGTGTATGCTGCCTTTTGCCAACACCTGACCGAACGCTACACAACCGAAGGCGTGACACCAATTGAAGGCGCCGCAGAGGTTTTCAAGTGGTTGAAAAGTCTAGGAATCAAGATTGCCCTCAACACTGGCTTTGATCGCGACATCACAACGTTGCTCGTTTCGGCGCTTGGCTGGCATACAGGCATCGTGGATGCAATCGTGTGCGGCGACGAAGTCCGTCAGGGGCGTCCGGCGCCGTACCTGATTTTCCACGCGATGGAAGCCACCGGCATTACGTCAGTCCATCACGTAGCTGCCGTTGGAGACACCATTCTGGATCTACAAGCTGGGCTTCACGCCGGTGTGCGCTGGAACATCGGTGTTCTTTCTGGTGCACATTCCCGGCAAATGCTCGAACTGGAGCCACACACGCATCTGTTACAATCCATTCGGGAAGTACCAGCCCTGTGGAGTGCGGCGGCTTGACGCCGCTTTTCATACCAAAGCGGTGTCAAGCCGCCGCACTCCAAACGTCGGAGTTTTCAACTTCATGAGACTTCTGGTAGAGTGCCTTCACAAACACATAAATCATCCATTTAATAAGGAAGCACTCTCCAATGGAACGAATCACATTTAACCCG
>DAOQNB010000665.1:0-4192 GCA_035335845.1 Acidobacteriota bacterium
CATCAGCGACCGACAGGCCAGTCGATTTTTGGAAAAAACCCCCTCGGTACTGATATTGGAACACCGGAAAATATTGACTTCAATACCTGGCTTGGTATCAGAAGGAGTCGCTGAATTCGCTTGAGAAGCGGGTTCGTCTTTTTCCGCAGCTTCCTTTTTGCTTTCAGAACTGACGGCAAACGACGAGTCAAACACCTGAATTTTCTCGATTTCAAATGGTAGTTCGAGCAAGGCCAGCGCAAGAGGATGGGATTGATGGCTTGCCTGAACCGATGGCAGGTCAAACCAGTTTTCGGGCAGAGTGGCCTGGTGGCGGATGGCAGCCAGTGGATTGGGCTTGAGCAATCGGAGAGAAGACCAGTTCCATTCCCCATCAAGGCGATGAACCAGGTTGAGTTGGGCCCCTTCAACCTTAAGCTGTGACACCTCAAGGCTGGCGCCCCAGAGCCCACTGAACGGGACTCTGGTTTCCAGGCGGCGGACCCGTAAGAAAGACCCTTTTTGAAATGCCGGGTCATCATCCAGTTCAACTTGTTCTAAAACCAGTGTCGGAAACACAATAGACTTGATTGAAACTGTCCCAATCCGGGTATTGCGCCCGGTTAAAATCCCCAATTTTTGTTCAAGTCGAGATTTTGTGGCGCCGGTGGGGATCACAGAAGGAAATAAAACCACCAGCACGGCCAGCACAAGGAACACGGCAATGACTCCGCCGATTTTCCACAGCAACCGGCTTGATCTGGGCCGATGGGGAGGAAGGTGGGTTTTCGCAATTTTAATTGTCGGAGGTATCTGCGGCGATTCAACGGTTGACATACCAAATTCCCCTTTTATCGAATCCGAGTCCCAAAGCGATCCCACTTTGAATTTGACAACACATCGATCAAAAAATTAGCGGATCCAGAGTGATGATCTTCAGCCCGAATCGAATACAAAATCCACATCGGGGCGCCAATGATATTTTTTCGAGGTACACCACCCCATTGCCGGCTGTCTTCGCTATTGTCGCGGTTATCCCCAAGGCAAAAAAAATGATCAGGTGGGATTTTATAAGGGCTTCCAACCCCATAGACAGCCGTATCAAGCAACTCACCCACGACCTGTCGGGTTCCTGGGTCATTTGGGTCATTTGGCTGAGGACCATAATAGACCTTATAGTGAGCAGTTGAGGTCACAGTGTCAGGTCCCAGATCAAGAACTGGAAGTTCAGCCAGGATCTGCAACGGCGCCGTTCGATTTAACCGGTCTGATTCAATATTGATAGTAAACCGGTGTTCAGCCAGTTCACGGCCATTGATAAAGACGCGGTTCCCGCGAATTTCAATCGTCTCTCCAGGCAATCCAACCACACGTTTGACATAGTTGACATTTGGATCTTTTGGAAACTTGAAAATCACGATATCACCACGATGAATGGTGCGGGTCGGCAGCCAGGGGATACCCGTTGACCCGCCATCTGCAAACATAAACTTATTGATCAACAGGTAATCACCCACCTGAATTGTATTTTTCATTGACCCGGTTTCAACCCTGACATCCTGGACGACAAAGGTAAAAATAAAAAGCGAACCAATCACCGTCATTAAACCAGCCTCAATACATTCACGCACCACCCCTCGTTTCCGTTGAATGAGCGACGATTGCGATGAGGCATTGGTTACATCATCCAAACCAGAGTTCTGGTTCAGGTTGATCGCAGTTTGAAAGCGGGCAAAGGCAGATTTGAACACGGAATTTAAGAAATGATGACCAGGATGAATCAGTCCCCCTGGGACTGCTCTTTCTGACAGAACAGGTGGATTTGCCGTCGAAGGTACCAAAAACCGGCCAGTAAAGAAACCAAATCAAGTGCAATGAATGCAATCTGTGCTGCTTTGACGGCCTGATCAAGGTATTGACGGCGGAGGGTCCTGGGCTTTTAAAGTGCGAGTCGCTAAATGACGAGTTTTGAGATACTTCAGTGCCATACTTGCCGCAGCCTGATGGGCCGCTTTGAGCGTTGGGCCACGTCCCTGAGCAATCACCTCGCTGCCTAACCGCAACCCAACTGAGAATTCAGGACTGTGGGGCGGGCCGTCTGAGGCAACGGTAAAATACTCTGGTAACGGCATTCGATGAGATCGCAACCAGTCTTGTAATGCCGTTTTTGAATCAGCAAAATTGGCCTCAGTTGGGTCTAAGGTGGCCACTGAAGGCTCAAAAAGTGTTCGCACAAAAGTCGCTGTTCGGGCCAGGCCAGCATCAAGGTAGAGTGCGGCCAGGATTGCTTCAAATGAATTTTCAAGAATCGCCCGTTTTCGGCGGCCACCAGTTTTTTCTTCTCCGCGATTCAACCGCAAGTACTTTCCCAGTTCCAGCATTTGAGCGCACTCAGCCAGATGTAAAGAACTGACCAGATACCCCTTAAACCGGGCCAGAACACCTTCGGGAGAGTCTGGAAACCGTTCAACCAGCCACTCACTGATAATCAGCCCCAGGACAGCATCGCCTAAGAATTCGAGGCCCTCATTGCTTAAACAGTTTTCGTGACTATGCTCATTGGCATACGAGCGGTGTGTCAAGGCTCGCTCAAGCAACTCAGGCCTCTGGAACTGATACCCAATGCGTTCTTCAAGTTCACTGAGATTCAAGATCTATTGCCCTTTCCGCTTTTGATAATTAGTACAACCTTTGACCAGAAAAAATGAATCCCTGGCAGCCATCACCGAACTGGACATCTCAACATCTGATGACCAGCCGTCAACATTCCCGTGGGGGAGAGTCCATCATTTCCTCAAACCAGCTTCTGCTATTTTGAACAGATTCGAGTTCGCATCGATTGAATATATTCATCCAGCCCATCAAGCTTATTATTGTGGCTGACACGAAACGGATCCTCAATGTCTGTTCGGCAAGAGGTCAGTAGTTTACCATAGGTGGCTGACTCTTTATCGCCTGCCGTCATGCAGCTTTCACAAACAACGATTGTTTTTGCCATAAATTCCGATGCTTTTGCTGCGCTGGCACGGGCCTTGGCCAGTGCCAGGCGTGCATCTGAAGATTGTTTATCGGAAAACGAATTAAACTGGGTAGCGGCCTCAAAGTATTGTTCCTGATAGACCAGACTGGCCAGATAATAACTAAACGGATCCCGGCAGTTAAATTCAATTGAGCGGGACAACGAGAGCAGGGCATCATCAAATTTATGATCTTTAAAATTTGCAACCCCAATCGTCTGGTACATCTGACTGAGAAACCGATTTTTCGAAGCATCCCACTCCGTGGTTGTCTGGATTTTTTGGCCGGCATCAATCAATGCGATGGCCTGCCGGGCAAAAAGTTCACCAGCGCCCAGGTGCTGAAAATTCCCCTTGAGCGACAGGCGGCCCGCTTCTTCACCAAGCGTGATACAGACCAGTAACTCGTCTTCGTTTTTTTTGAATGGGGCCTGTTCTTTTAATAATTCTGTTCCCATCCGAAAGGCATCGTCCAGTTTTCCAGCTTCCCGATACTCAAAAATCAACGTCACCCTGGTTGCGTTGAGTTGCTCACGGGCATATTGCGTC
The DNA here is from genome assembly GCA_035335845.1 of Acidobacteriota bacterium. Lineage (GTDB taxonomy): Bacteria > Acidobacteriota > Blastocatellia > Chloracidobacteriales > Chloracidobacteriaceae > JACQXX01. Next base: position 3,546 of record DAOQNB010000665.1, read on the forward strand.
TGTTCAGCTTGCGGATATTTTTGCAAAAAGGCACGAAATCCCTCATATCGCTTTTCAGGCTGAACCTCTTTTTCCACCGTCTGGAGATCGGATTTTGCTGAAATCTGAGTGGAGGATGAAAGTGGGGGAGGTGACTGCACAACCGTGGGGGTACACACCAATCGAGATGTCACCATCCGAACATCCGCCTGGGTTGCCCAAACCCACTCGCCTGAAACCAAACCGGTCAGGAAAATCAAAGCCAGCCCACCAGACCCAAAGAAAAGGGTGATCAATCTGGGGGTACCGGTAAAACAGCGGTTGTATTTGGAGGGAGCGTCACAAGTGCTCATATCGAGTCAACCTCACGGGAAAGAGGCCATCGGGCAATCAAGCCAGGTGTTTTTTTGAATCCGAAGCGCGGATGATCTGATTTCCGGATTTGGAATTGAGGAGTTGTGCGGCGGCCAGTGTCACGCCCTTTTGAGAAGAGGGGTGGATGCCAGGAACTATACGGGAGCAATTCTGAATTGAGCAAGCGGTGAAATACCGAAAGGGGCGCTTGGATCTTGGGAAAGATCCTGGCGGCCCCTTTTTTCAGGAAACATTACCCACAATAGACATTATCGGGGATAGTGTATACTGAGAAAATGTTTACCTACAGCGAA
>DAOQNB010000666.1:0-4190 GCA_035335845.1 Acidobacteriota bacterium
ACTCCGGCTGACCAGTGCGGAAAAGGGACTGTTCCATACGGCATCTTCAAAGTTGGAAATCTTCGGGTATCGTCAATGTATACTTGTCTAGGTTTGTCACAATCCAACGGTTCTTGTGGGTGTGACAGAGCAGCCACAACGGTCTTTAGATACTGAAATGGACTTTCCTCTGTGCCTTGTAAGTACTCGTAATACCAGTTGACCCAATCTTGAATGAGGCCATTACATAAAGTTCGATCTTTCTCCACCAACCCCCTGGCAAGCGACTCTGGGCTGAATTGATAGGCTCTCGGCTGGTCTGTGATTTCTTTTTCTCCAGTCGCCAAATCCCGCCAGTAGTTGCGAGCCGGGTCCCACACCGCAAAGCTCCCATCAATGGCGGCATAAATCACCAAACCAGGCATCACAGGTCGTCCAGCTTTTCGCTTCCAGGTTTGAGCACGATAGTCGAATTCTGCCTTCTTCAGGTCTTTTGTCGGTCCTTTTTTCCCTGCCAAATGATACTCGATCAAAGGTTTATCTTTCTTACCATTTGGTTCGGGGAGTGCGATTCGTCCGCCAGGCCAGGTCCCAGTCAGTGCCCAGAAAACGGTATCCAGCAAAAATGACTTCCCCAAGCCATTATCACCAGTGATGAGGTTGAGTCGTTCTCCAAACGAAGCCTCAAGACCTTGAACGGGTCCAACTCCGTTGAGTTTCAATGACTTCAGCACAGACTAATCCTTTCTAATATGGAGATGATGATGTAGCACTCATCTTAAAGATCCTGCCAATGATCCCTCCCAGCAAACCACCAGTTGCAATTCCGAGCACATATATCGTTGTCAGTGAAAGGTTAGGTGAAAAGCCAGGTGACTGGATAATACAAGGACTGCACACTTTGCCTCTATGAACGTAACCAGCGCAGGCTCGAAAGATGATTCCGCCGCCGAGCAGTCCGCCGAACACAAACCCAACCAGAGCCCACTTCCAGACCAGTCCAGCCAGACTCGCAATGGAAGGCGTTTGGGGCTGAGTTAATGCTTTCACAGTTTCTAAACAACGCAGGCATTGATCTTGTATCGGGTCAAGGCAATCTGACTGGTGGCAAATCTCACAACGCACAGGTGGTTTTTCAGCTTTGATGTGGAATCTCAACATACGGGCACCAGGGGTTGATCAAAAGCAATGGAGTTGAAAAAGTCGGACATTGGATTTCGATACCTACTCACCAATGCAGACAGGGCTGGCTTCAAATGCTGGATGAGAAACCAGAATACTCATTTTCTGCCACAGATGCGACAGGCTTTCCAGGTTTCGGAGGAACTGGTTTTCAGTTCACGGCGTTTGTGCCAACTTCACACCCAAATTCTGAACCGACAATTTCGCCTTTATCATTCCAGAGCGGAATCATTTCTTTTGACAGAAAAATGTCAACCGGTTGAGAAACAATCACTTCCAACTAATTTCAACCCCTGAACCCTGAACCCTGAACCCTAAGTTGTGATCCCTCAACCCCAAAAGAATATGAGTTCCCAATCTTCACTCTGGCTTTTTTTCAATCGGATCATTGGCGCACTGGCGATTGATGTAACTCCGCTCAAAGCTTCTCGCGATTATCGGCTGCTCTACACCGGGCAATTTGTGTCAACTTTTGGAACAGCTATCAGTTATGTAGTGCTCCCGCTGCAGGTATATCAGTTGACGCATTCATCATTTGCGGTGGGAATGCTCGGGGTGGCTGAATTTGTTCCAATGCTGAGCCTGGCACTGGTTGGGGGCGCACTGGCTGATGCGGTCAATCGCCAGAAACTCTTGATTGTAACTGAGATCGGGCTGGCAGCAGGGTGTGGCGCGCTGGTCTATAATGCCGTACTTCCCCAACCACATCTCTGGGTGCTCTATGTGGCCGCTGCCTTTTTTGCCAGCCTGAGCGCGCTCCATCGGCCAGCCCACGAAGCCCTGACACCTCGCGTTGTCGCACCCGAGCACCTTCCGGCTGTTTCAGTCCTCAACACGTTGAAATACAACTTCGGCCATATTGCAGGCCCGGCGCTGGCAGGCATCATCGCGGCCAGTTTTGGTCCGGCCATCGCCTTTGCGATTGACGGAGCGACGTACCTGGTTTCACTCACCACCGTGATGTTGATGCGAGCGGTTCCCGCCCCGGCTGACGCAGATCGTCCGAGTCTGGGCTCAATTGTCGAAGGCATCAAATATGCCCGCAGCCGGCAGGAATTACTGGGCACCTACCTGATTGACATCAACGCCATGTTTTTCGGCATGCCCTTCGCCTTGTTTCCAGCCATTGCCCAGCAGTTTGGAAATGCGTCCGTTGGATTATTTTACGCTGCACCGTCGGTTGGGGCACTTCTGGCAGGACTCACATCCGGCTGGACCGAACGCATCCACCGTCACGGTCTGGCCGTCACGATTGCTGCTTCTGTCTGGGGACTGGCCATTGTTGGATTTGGGCTTTCCAACAGTCTCTGGCTGGCGCTCCTGTTCCTTGGACTTGCCGGAGCTGCCGACAATATCAGTGGTATTTTTCGAATGACGATCTGGAATCAGACAATTCCAGATTATTTGCGCGGACGAATGGCAGGAATTGAAATGGTGAGTTATTTGAGTGGCCCCTATCTGGGCAATGCAGAGGCAGGTCTTGTCGCAAGTCTGTTGAGTTTACGAACTTCGGTGGTTTCTGGTGGGGTTTTATGTGTTGCTGGTTCAGCCGTGCTGGCGGTGCTGCTCCCCAAATTTATCAGCTATGATGGACGCACGGGTGTCGCTCACAAACTCGAAGCCGAAACGGCCCGCAACAATGCCATTACCGCTAAACTTCAGGCGCAGGAAGAATGAAAAATCTTCGGGCGGAAGACATCGGGCGGAAGACATTGGGCGGAAGACATCGGGCTGAAGAAGTCGGGCTGAAGAAGTCGGGCTGAAGAATTGGTTTTATTTCATCCCTCATCCTTCATCCCTCATCCCTTCAATTGCTCCGAGCTTGCGAGTCTTCAGCCCGATGTCTTCAACCCCAGGCCCCAAGCCCTGAATCTCAACAAAATGCCAGCGAAATACCTTCCACTCGCTGACGGGCTGCCGGACTTATCTGGCCAAGTGTCCCGAGAAACTTCGGATGGGTCATTCCCGTGCCAAGATAGGTCCAGCGGTTTGCCTGATATTGAACTTCCATAAACTGGCGTTGTTCAGCTTCAGTCAAAGTTCGCCCCGTCGCTGCCATCAGGGCCTGCATATCAAATTCAGTTTGTTGTTTGAGTCCTCCATCCAAAAACAAGCCGATTTCCAGGAACTCCTCAACCGCGTTGGCAATTTCTTCACCCGTACAGCCCGCCGCAATAGTTTCCACCATCAGCGTGTCAAGTTTGGCGTGCTGGGCCTCTTCCATCCAGTGGTGTTTGAGCAGGCTCTTGAACTGTAAATCAAGTTCCTGGTTATCGCGGATGCTGTCCAGAAAATGCCGCTGGGACATCCATTCGATTTGCAAAATCGCCAGCGCCACCGCCAATGGATGATGTGCCAGAATTTCTTTGGCAATCGCTTTGGGAGGACCAATCACTGCGCAGGTGGTTCCGAACCCAGCTTCAAATTCCTGGCGAAACCGATTGAAAAGATGGATATGTTTGGCTTCTTCACTGGCAAACTGGAGAAATGCCCGAACCGTGTAATCATCACCTCCCAGATAGGGTCGGGCGTGATCAAGCACAAACGGCAGGATGAATTCTTCAACCAGCCCAAAAATGCACAGATAGGTATTTCCTCGAATCTGGTTGAGCACCAGTTTTTCTTCATTCGACAAAAAGGACAATTCCGAAATCCGAGCGAGTGATTCGGGCATAAACGGTCGTGTGAAATCGAGTTGTTTGTCTCCGCCAATGATGTCTTCAACGCGCCAGTGAATTGATTCTGAAGCAGATAAAGTTTCCTGATATGAATAAGAAGCTTGCATACAGTAAAGATGTCCTCCGCAAAAAATAATCAGTTTTTGAATAGTGTGAAACTGGCTGACCTGTATTTGGTCAGGTTCAATTCCCTTCACTTTTCACTTGCGAAGTTTGGAAACCAAAGCGGCAACATTTTTTCCGGGTTCCGGAAGAAAAAAGAACGAAAAGGACGAAAAGGACGAAAAGGACATAAGCTTCGAAAACCCTGAACCCTGAACCCTGAACCCTGAACCCTGAACCCTGAACCCT
>DAOQNB010000667.1:0-4185 GCA_035335845.1 Acidobacteriota bacterium
TCATTCTCAATTCTTCATTCTTCATTCTCAATTCTTCATTCTTCATTCTTCATTCCCGTCCTTGTGCCTGAGCGATGATTGAAAGTGTGCCTCCGCCAGATGGGCCGTGGTGTTCGGCACGGGTGCTGATATAGACTGAAGTTTTCCCAAGGATGCTGGCCAGGACAGAACTGAGGACACACCGACTGTATCGGGTGTCGCTAATATCATCGTCAGTGAGCATCGTGTGGCGGTGACCTCGGATCATTCCACGCGGATCGGCTTCAGACTTGGCAAATACCCCGATGATGTCGGCTGCCTGATCAGGTGTCAGTTGCATATCAAAGGTGAACCCAAGCTGGTTGAGAACCGACCGCACGCTCTGCACATCCAGCATGTCGTGCAACACGCCGTGATTGATGACCAGTGTTCCGTCCCAAAACGCACTGTTGCCCATGACCATAATCTCGGTTCGGGTCAATCCAGGTTTGGCTGAGCAGGAGGCCACACTTGAAAATTTACTCCAGTCCTGACAAATCGAATCGTCAGTGAGATGGAGCAAATCAACTTCTCCCACTGCCAGGGCCGCCCCCAGGGCTGATGCTCCGCGCGAATACACCATATCTGAGCGCAGTGGTCGGCCTTCAGCCAGTGCCGATTGCGCATCTTCATATGTAAAGGAGGGGATGGCCCCTTTCATCTGGATGAAATGAACATCTTTTGGGGAGTCAAGGTGCATTCCTTCCATAATTGAATGGATCACCCGTGATGTTTCAACGACTTGCTCGATTCTCCCAATTTCTTCGGGGCGGAATTCACGGGTAAAGCCAGTGCCAATCGCCAGGCGCTTTGCTGATCGTCGTTCAGATTGGGGTGTACCAGCCCGGGTAAAAACCACAATATGTGGTGTTACCACCCCTTCACACCCGCCCGACAGGGAAAAAATGATCCGTTGCGTCACTTCGGCTCGTGACAGGCCAAGGTGGCGGGCAAACAGGTCCTCGAAGGCATACATGGCCAGATCGCGGGTAAAATCATTGCGACCTCCGTTGCCTTCGGTTTTGCCAATGATACAGACGACATCAGCGGGATGAATCGTTCCTTGCTGGATCAGGGTTTCAAGTTGACTGACATCAGCCGGGCCACTGGTTGAAAGATTAAATGCTTGAACGTACATAGACAAAAATCGGCCAGGTGTGGGTGGCTTTTCCCTTAGAGTGAGACATGGAGAACGGTGTTCATCCGGTCACGAATATTGATTTTATACACATCGCCGTGGTTCATTTCGGCTGGTTCTTTCATGCTGGCGAGGGCTTCGACCACTTCGGGTGAATTCATCGTCAGACAGGTCACTGGTTCATTGACGCACAGGGGAAAGTCGTGCCAGGTGCCTTTGTGGAGCATGATTCCGTGGCCTGGCGGAAAAATAAAACATCGAACCTCGGCCAGGTTTGGTTCCTCTTCCTCGTCAGCGTGATTGGGTTTGCTCAGTACCATGGCAAACGGTTGATCACCCAATCCGATAAATAATTGGGTCATATTGAGATGGCGTTCAAGCCAGGTTACCTCGCCGCTCCGTTTATGAATGCGGGCTGATCTGACAACCGCATTGCCGTTGCATTCGAAGGGAATGTTATGTCCTTCTTCGACAGATCCTTTATAAAATGGAATGGTCAACCCGGCATTCGGGACGTCAGTGCCGACAAACAGCCCGTAATCGGCGGTGTTTTCGCGAGTGGCTTCAAGAATTGGAATCTCAAGAAATTCAAGGGTAACTTCCATGGGGTTCAGACTTCCTTTCGCTGCCTGGTTTTTTCAAGATAATTCACCAGTTGAACCACCAGCGTGTTCAATGGTGCCGGGCATCCAGTGAGGGCCGCTGTCTGGACAACGGCCTGGTTAAAGAACTCAAGTTCCGGGTGGCGTCCAGCCCGGAGGTCTTGCAATGTGGCATTGATATTGGTGCGTGTTTTTTCCAGTGAATCAAAAACCGTCGTGACATCCGCCTGTGTCAGAGCGATACCAGCCGCCTGAGCCACAGCTACGGCTTCGAAAATGATTGATTCGGCCACGGTTCGCAGTTCGGGAAAATCCAGAATGGCGCCGTTGGGGGCGTTCACAATCGAACATAATCCATTGACAGTGATATTCCACAGCGCTTTTTGCCATTCCGCAGAGTGCGGATCCCGGCCAATGGTGATTGGAACTGGTGTTTGTCTAAGGATGGTGTGCCAGTTGGTCAGGTGTGCTTCAGCCTCGGGGGCACCAGCCAGATCAAATTTATAGATGCCAGCGACGTGAATATGATCAGGTGCCCGCCGCTGAATCCCCATCCAGCAATGAAGCCGCAGAATGGTCCAGTCTGGGAGCTGATGTCTGGCACTTTCAAAGATCCCGATTCCATTTTGGCACAAGATAAGGGTGCTTCCAGGTGGGAAAAGAACTCGTGCCATCTGGAGCACTTCGGGCACTTCATGCGCTTTGGTGGCAATGACCAGGGTTGTGGGCAAAGTCTGTCGGGTCAGTGTCTCCCAGGGCTGACACACGATCTGGAGCGAGGATTCAACCGCACCAGTCAGGCGTAACGGCGATTGATGCAACCTGTCACACGACGCTGGCCGCGCCACCAGGACGCTTGAAACGATGGGTTGGAGCAGATACTGGACAAATAAACCAATGCTGCCAGCACCGATCACATAGGTTGGACTGAGTTCAGTCAAAAGAATTTCCCCCGCCCAGAAGAAGAGATGATGAGTGAGATAAGCGCTCGGAATTGTGAGTGAGCCTGGAAGAATGGCGGCAGTTTAGCACAAACCTTGAGCGAACCAAGTGTTTGTTGAGTGTTGCGAATACAGGGGTTGGTCAGTCACAGGCTGGTTGACCTCCTCAGGTTGAGCCATACTCAGGACGGATGAACCTGCATTGTTTCTCGCCAGGTGGTTGTCTCTGTTTCTTCAATTTTGACAGAAGTGGGTGGCGTGAACCCGGAGATTCCTGAAACAAAGACTTGAGCGAAGCTGTGTGGCAATGATATGGTGGCCCACATCTACCGGTCAGTCGGCTCATCATATCCTTTCCGAGCCAGACTTCCATATCCCAACAATTCAGTTTTGGTTGCGGTCAAGACTCCCCAACATTTCATGTCTTTGGTGTACCATCAATTTTGGGAACTTTGACCTGCTATCGAGGAGGAGGAATTCGTGCGAAAAGAAGTTCATCGCTGGTTTAGTCCCCATTTGGGCCAGGAAATGCCACTTGCTGTGTATGGTCACTATGGCAAACCGCTTTTATTTTTCCCAACGGCTGCGGCTGATTTTGAAGAATATGAGCGATTTCTGGTGATTGATGTGCTTGAGCCATTTGTTGACGCTGGCATTGTCAAGATTTTTTCGATTGACAGCATCAACCGCCAAAGCTGGATGAATGACAAAATGCACCCAGCCCAGCGCGCCGCCCGACAAACGGCTTATGATAAATATGTCACCTATGAAGTGGCGCCATTTATCACCCATCACTGCAACAACCCAAATATTGGCATTGCGACGACTGGCGCCAGCTTTGGCGCCTATCACTGTGCCAATGTTGCCTTAAAACACCCAGATGTATTTGACTGTATGATTGCCATGTCTGGTTCCTATGATATTCGAGGCTATGCCGACGGATTTCATAACGAAGACGTGTATTTCAACAATCCAATCGAATACATCCGTAACTTGAATGATGATTATTATTTGCCGCTGCTCCAGCACCGGTCACAGTTGTATATTCTGACTGGCCAGGGGGCGTATGAAGCCCCGGATCGGTCGCGCCAGTTAGCCGAAGTGCTGCGAAGCAAAGGCATTCCGTGCACCCTCGATATGTGGGGATATGACATTGACCATGACTGGCCAACCTGGCGCAGTATGCTCAAGTTGTATGTTCCAAAGCTGTTTAGCGGGTGGGGCCCCAAGTAACCTGAATGGTGTTTTGCCAGCAGAAGCCAGTGTTTGGTCTCAGGATTTGAGACAACACTGGCTTTACTTTTTTATGACCAGAGAGGAAATTTCTGCTGTCTTTCAGAACCCGATAGTTCTTTCATAATCCTATGGCTTTTGCCGGTTTGGGATCTATGGTACTTTAGGAAATCAACATCCAAAAGCCCCAACCCAAACTTGTTCAATGTCGCCTGAAACCCCAGGCAATCCTCAACTTTTGTCACGCTGTATG
>DAOQNB010000668.1:0-3007 GCA_035335845.1 Acidobacteriota bacterium
CGAACGTCATCTTCGCACACAAATTCAGCCGCTTTGGGAGATTCAGCCTTTTCAACTTTGGCTGGCGGGGCTGGGGCTGGCGCCGGTGGTGGCGGGGCGGCTGGCGCCGGTGCAGCAACCGGGGCGCTGGCTGGGGCTTTGAGTGCCTGGTTCAGCGCGGGTTTGCGCTCAGCCAGAAATTGATCGACCAGTGCCGCAATCGAGGCTCGATCCAGAGAAGAAGGCAATTTGGTCGCAGAGACCGGAGGCGCGGCTTTTGGGGCCGAGCCAGGTGCAACCTGATGCACAATCGCTGATGGACTGTTCCCGCCAGCAAGAATTCCCGGTGAAGGTGCCGGAATCACACTCGCCTTGACCGCTGGTGGCGATGAAGGTCTCGACGTCGGACGTGTGACGGCAAAGGTTTCAAAGGCAATCCGCTTGATGTCCATCAAATGGAGTGGCGAAATATTGTCGGAGGTCACGTTCCCGCCCCAGGTACCGCATCCGAGCGTCATGCTGGGGGCCAGTTCAGTTGAAAATCCGATGGCGCCGTGAGTGGTCGGAGTATTGACCAGGATTCGCGAAGCTGGCTGGCGCATCCCAAATTCACGGATCTTGTTGCGGTTTTGGGAGTGAATACCAATTGAATGGCCCATCCCGCCAAACCGCAGAATCTGTGAACAGACCGTGGCGCCGGTTTCAAAATCGGGCACAACATAATAAGCCAGAATCGGAGACAGTTTTTCGAGCGAGAGTGGAAAGTCGCGTCCAACACCGGTCAATTCAACCATGAGGGCCCTGGTTTCTTTGGGGACACTAATGCCAGCCATTTCAGCGATCTTCTGGACTGACTTACCGACAATCCCTGGGTTTAATCCTCGACTTGGCAAAACCACCACTTTGGCCAGTTTTTCAGCCTGATCACGGTTCAGAAAATAACCGCCTTGAGCCGCAAACTGGGCTCGAACTTCCGCATCAAGCACCTTTTCAACCACCACTGCCTGCTCTGAAGCGCACACCGTACCGTTGTCAAAGGTTTTCCCGGCCAGAATATCGGCCACCGCTTTGGGAACATCGGCACTACGCTCAATCATGGCTGGAACATTTCCCGGACCAACACCAAAGGCTGGTTTTCCAGAACTATAGGCAGCCCGGACCAACCCAATCCCGCCAGTCGCCAGAATGACAGCGGTTTTTTCGTGTTTCATCAGGGCTTCGGTCCCACCCTGGGTTGAAACCGTCAGACATCCAATGGCACCTTGCGGCATGCCGGCGGCTTCGGCGGCTTCGCGGACAATTCGCGCCGTTTCGCCGATGCAATTCGCCGCCGATGGATGAGGGCTCAACACAACCGAATTGCGTGATTTAATTGAAATAATGGCTTTAAAGATGGCAGTTGACGTGGGGTTGGTCGAAGGAATGATGGCGCACACGACGCCACGTGGATCCGCGACTTCAATCAGCGTGTCAGTCTCACGCACCACACCAACCGTCTTGAGCGATTTGAAAAATTCATAGACATCTTTGGCCGCAAACCGATTTTTGATGTCTTTGTCCGAGGCAATCCCAAACCCGGTTTCCTGGACAGCCATCTCTGCCAGACGCGTAGAGTGAGCCTGGCCAGCCTCAGCCATCTTTTGAACAATCGTGTCGATTTGTTCCTGCGAATAGGTTGCCAGAATTGCCTGGGCGCGATGCGCTTGCTCCACCAAATCACGCGCTTGTTGAATGGAAGATAAATCGCGATCCAAAGCCATGAATCAATCTCCTCACCAGATGGCGGGTTCAATCACTACCTGGCAACCACATACTGCGGGCGCGGTGCCAGTGCGGAGGTGCCCGAACCACATCTGGTCGAAAAAACCAGCATGCGCTCTGAGCCGTGCCATCCGGGCTTCCCAAACCTGGTAAACCCGTTTGACCCCACACCAGAGCGCATCTACATCACAGGTTCGCTATGATTTTTTGGTGTCTTCTTTTGATGAAGGCAGTGCTCGCTTACCTCCACCACCATCCGTCAGTTCTTTGGGATTATTCCCTTCGAGGTGTTTGGTCAGGCCCCAACCCATATCCTCAAAGGCACGCTCAACTTCGGCGTGTGGTCGCGGAATGACGTGAACACTAATGAGTTCACCAACCCGTCGTGCGGCAGCGGCGCCAGCATCTGTGGCCGCTTTGACAGCACCAACATCGCCCCGGACAAAAACTGTCACGTACCCGGCACCAACATATTCTTTGCCAACCAGGATCACATTGGCGGCTTTGACCATGGCGTCAGATGCTTCGACTGCGCCAATAAACCCTTTGGTTTCAATCATTCCAAGTGCTTCGTAAGACATTTTTTCCTCTTGCCTCCAACAACAAACCGCTTGCCAAAGGTCAGACCTGCCCGGCTGGGGTCTGGTTTGACCGTCGTGTGAAGTGGACTGCGTTTTAATCAGGATTCGTTTAAGTGTGTTTTGTGCAGCCGTACGCTACCAAATCGTTTTTTCAGCGTCAAACGCTATTTTGACAACCACCCGTCGAATTCCGGTGCGCAATCTTTAGTGCGGCACGATGGTCTTGAGCTCTGATTTCAACCGCTCAATCTGCTGCACTTTATCCTGGATCCGCCCAAATAACTCCTGCTGGGCTTTGAGACCTTCCTTCATCAGAAATTCAGCCGCCTCCGACCGACTGCCAAAAATCTCAGCCGTCACAAGCATATCCAGCGACTTTGACAGATCATCATTGATATACACCAGCACTGATTGATCGCGTGGGGAGAGTGCACTTTGAATGGCGGCGCCGATTGAACCCGGAATCCGGCCAATGGAATCTGGGAGCTTCTGGGCCAGCTCACGGACAGACGAAGTCAGTTCATCAAATGGTCGCCGGGGTTCGTCACCCCCTGAGCTTTTCGGAGATTCAGCTTTGACCACCGAATCCGGAGTTGGGTCAGTCGTATTTTTTTCGTCATTTAGATCGTTCATAAACCTCACCTCTTTCAAAAACTAATCAGGTTTGAATTGAGCTTTGAAGACAT
>DAOQNB010000668.1:3107-4181 GCA_035335845.1 Acidobacteriota bacterium
TGAAGACATTGGGCTGAAGACATCGGGCTGAGGGCTGAAGACATTGGGCTGTTTTCCCGCTCTTCTTCAGTCCTGAGCTTGCGAATCTTCAGCCCCAAGCCCGATGTCTTCAGCCCCAGCTCCAAACTGCGACAGTACCACAGCCGCATTCGTGCGTTCAATTCACCCATCACCAGGCAATTTCCCGCATTGAGCGTGCAGCGGCTTGACGCGGCGTTCATAATACCAAAGCGGCGTCAAGCCGCCGCACTCCACATTGAAAGTGAGAAGGTACAGTGAAAGCTGGTTGGATTGGACTGATTTTGTGTTCTGGAATCCTGGTAACGGTGCAGGCGGCGATCAATGCCCAGTTGCGAACCTATGTGGTCAACCCGTTCTACAGTTCTTTGATCAGTTTTGTCGTTGGGACGGTGGCTTTACTGGTAATTGCCCTGATCTCAAATGCTACGGGACAAACCGGGAACTGGCGAGGCGCCACTCAGGCCCCATCCTGGCTCTTGATTGGCGGGGTGCTCGGTGCCATTTACGTCACATCTGCCATTCTGGCAATTCCCAAAATTGGAGCGGGCTCGGTGGCCACCTCGCTCATTGTTGGACAGTTACTGGCGGCATTGATGCTGGATCATTTTGGATGGATTGGGCTTCCCCGCTTTGAATTAACCGGGTCACGGATATTTGGGGCTGGATTGCTCATTCTTGGCTTATGGTTTATTCAACGCAAATAAAATCAGCAGGAAGTCATCTTATCTTTATAACCAGTAATCGAACGTCAGACTGTACTGAACAGATCAATGACCGCACTTTTCCAATCTTCTTCTAATCTGGCTTTACCTTGCTTCGCATCGCCTCCTACAATAGCCCGCATCTTTTACATCCCCTAGACTTCCGCAACTTGACATCCTCCCCGCAATAAATTGCAGGGATTCCCTTGGGTGACAACTCACTGCCGTTACTGACACAAGGGAACGGGGTAACCAGTGAAGGATTCCCCAGGTTCACCCTTCATCGGCCCAGCCCATGCCAAGCCTCCAGGCGCCGTGACGGCAAGCCCTGCCGCCAGCAAGAGTTCAATCC
>DAOQNB010000669.1:0-4177 GCA_035335845.1 Acidobacteriota bacterium
GGCAACCGGCATTGATACCCGTCCCCCAGAGGTCACCGTATCCACGCCCGCCACGGGGGCTGTTTTGACCGGAGGAACTTCTGCAACGGTTGCCTTTACATCAACTGATAACGTTGGGGTGAGTTCGCATAGTCTGGCGTTTGCCGCGGATGGTTCAACCTTTGACACTCCGCTGGCAACTGGACTGCCTGGCAGCATCACTTCCTTTGACGTAACCTTGCCAAATCAGACCACTTCAACCGGGATCATTCGAGTCCAGGCGGCTGATGAAGCCGGGAACATTGGTACCGGGTTGAGCGGGGTATTTACGATCAATGCTGATATCGTACCCCCAACCGTGACCGTTCTTTCGCCCGGTACAACCTTCAAAAAAGTCAAGCGTGGCGAGCCAATCAATGTAACCTGGACTTCGATGGATAACGGAACCGTTGTCAGACACGACATTGCGTTATCCACTGATAATGGCGCGACGTTCGGCACGATACTGGCAACGGGTTTGCCAGGGGCAGCCCAATCATTTCTGGCTACGGCGCCAGGTATCAAAGTCAAAAAAGCAATCATTAAAGTCACTGCCACCGATGGGGCTGGGAACGCGGGCGAAGGCCGTTCCACCTCATTCAAGGTGAAGTAGGAGCAAGTAGTCAGTAGTCAGTAGTCAGTAGTCAGTAGTCAGTAGTCGAGTGTTGGGATTTTGGATTGTCTGTCAAGTCTATAGTTTTTTAGAAAAAGGTTCAGAGTATCGTCTTTAGACGAGAGGGTTTCATCGTTCGTCCCACTCGTCAAACCTCACGCCTGAAGGCGTTACTCTGAACAGAAATATTTATCTAAAAGGCTATATTTGGTTCTATTTGAATCATTTATGAATGATTCTTTTCAAGAACTCCACACACTATAATATCCGGGTTTTATCTACTAACGACTGACAACTGACTTATCAACGACTGACAACTGACTTATCAACGACTGACGACTGACTCGGGAGACGCTGCAATCGCAATTTTTCCAAACGAAACTCAATCCCAAATTTCTGATTTTCAATTATCGTGTAAGGGGGAATCTATGAATCGAGCACGGTGGAGGTTTACCAGTATCCGGCAGGTCAGCCTGTTGATCGTATCCTGTTTGGTGATTGGAGCTGGTGCCGCTGTCCTGCCATTGCATTGGGCACAGGGAGATACTTCCCAGCAGAAAAAGGTGCGGAAATCGCACGTTGCCCACACATCCCAGGCCGGCAAATCTAGTTCAAGCCACACATCCAAAACGTCTTCGGATGGCACCCGACTTCCGGTGTTACCTGGTGCCAAACGAGAATCCATCCAGGAGGGAACTCAAACCCCTTTCAAACCTGAAGATCTTCCAGGTTTTGGGGCGCGCCAGTTATCTGGTGTGCCGGGGATTGCTTCCCAAATGGCAGTTGATAATTTTCAGGAAATCGCCCTGGCAGAAGCTGATGGAAGATGGGTGAAAAAACCGCAGGTGAAAAAACCACAGGCGGAAAAAATCCCGGTCCTCCTGAAACCATATCCCAATGACGAGATTTTGGTGAGCGGGCCAGCCGCGATTATGTCGCCCAATCAGCCGACACGGGTGCCTTCGCCAGTGCCAGCCTCAACTTTTCTGGCCCTGGAGGATAATGGCGGTGGGATTCCCCCTGATACCCATGGTGCCGTTGGCCCCAACCATCTGGTCGTGGCGACCAATCAGCAGGTTCGCATCCAAAGCCGCACTGGCAGCAATATCAGCACCGTGTCGCTGGATGCATTCTGGCGTTCGCTGGAACCCTTCAGTTTTACCTTTGATCCGAAAGTTTTGTATGACCCCTATGCGAACCGGTTTATGATGACGGTTATGATTGACTTTGGCTCACCGAACTCTTCGGTGCTGCTGGCCGTCTCAAAAACCAGTGACCCCACCGGACAATGGAACTTTTATAAAGTCGACACAGATTCAACCGATGCGCTTTCGGCTGACTATCCGAGCATTGGATTTAACAAAAACTGGATTGCCATTCAGGTCAATATGTTTAGCCCGTCCTCGGGTCGGTTTACCGAAGCAAAACTCTTTGTTTTTGACAAAGCTGATGCCTATGCCGGAGGTGCTGGCCGGGTGACGACGATTCGCTCACCAGAGTTTGTGCTTGTTCCGGGGATTACCTATAGCGACACCCAGGACACCTTGTTTTGCGTGGGAGGTAGTTTTAATTCATCTATCCGCATTTCAACCATCACGGGTGCCGTTGGATCTGAAACCCTGACGGTTGGGGCAACTGTCAGCGGCGGGTCAGATGGGTGGTCCTTTAACCAGCCTGGATTCCAGGATTCAGCCCCGCAAAATGGGTCAGCAGTCAGAATTGACTCCGGTGATGGTCGGATGCAAAACGTTGTGTTCCGGAATGGTTCAATCTGGTGCGCCCATACGATTTTCCGACCCGGAAGCTCGGCATCACGAGCCGCCGTCCAGGTCTGGCAATTGTCAACCAGCGGCAATGTCTTGCAGCGCATTATCTTAGAAGATCCAAACAGCACCATTTTCTATGCTTATCCAAGTGTAGCCGTCAATAAAAACAATGATGCGCTGATTGGCTATTCCAGGTTTTCACCCACCCAGTTTGCCAGCGCCAACTATGCTTTTCGGGCTGGTTCGGATGCCCCAAACACGCTTCGGGACGATACGGTATTAAAAGCTGGCGAAAGTGCCTATGACAAAAACCCAACGTTTGGTGCCAACCGCTGGGGAGATTACAGCAACACGGTGGTTGATCCGGTCAACGACACTGACATGTGGACGATTCAGGAGTTTGCCGCCCCTGGAAACCGGTTTGGTACCTGGTGGGGACGGGTGGCACTTGATCCAGGTGCTGGTGACACCACCCCGCCGACAGTTCAACTGCAATCTCCAAATGGCGGCGAATCGGTCAAAGGGAGCGAGCGTACCACCATCAAGTGGACTTCAAATGACAACAATGGCGTGATTCAACACGATTTACAGCTTTCAACCGATGGCGGCACGACTTTTGGGATTCGGATTGCCGCTGGCATCAGTGGCTCGGTTCAAGAATTTTCGTGGGCGGTACCGCTGGTTGAAACCACTCGCGCCAGGGTTCAAATTACAGCACTCGATAGTTTTGGCAATGATGCAACCGATACCAGCGATGCTGACTTTTCAATTGCCCGTCCACCGCTCTCGCCAGCCCAGAATGTAACAGCCACCGTGAATGGTCAAACTGTTCAACTGGCCTGGGAAGCTGCGCGCCCAACTCCGGGTGCCAATATCACCGGGTATAGCATCTATCGGTCACGAACCTCTCCGGTAACTGTTGCTGCCTCCAATCGGCTGGGCACGTTTAGCATTCAGACCCGGACTTTTTCTGATCGCCCATCTCCGGCAGATGGCAAGACCCAATATTTCTATGTTGTGACGGGGGTGTACAATACGGGTGAAAGCGGCCCATCCAATGAAGTTTCGGCCACACCAGAGTCAAACAACGACACCAAACCGCCGGTCGTCCAGGTTCTTGCTCCAAACGGTGGCGAAACAGTCAATAATGGCGAACCACTCCAGATTCGCTGGCAATCATCCGATGCCGGTGGAGCGCTCGCTTCACACGCGATTGATCTTTCAGTTGATGGTGGAACGACCTTTGGCACGTCAGTAGCTGCTGGACTAGGCGCCACGGCCCAGTCATTTGTCTTCCAGATTCCAACCACGATTGCCTCAGCCACGGCCCGGATTCGGGTGACGGCCCGCGATACGGCTGGAAACAATGGTCAAGATACCTCAGACGCTAACTTCACGATCAAATCAACTGACACCGTTGCCCCAACGGTGACCGTAACGGCACCTGCCGCTGGTCAAAAGGTCAAGGTGACAGGTTCCAGCTCGTTTACCGTTACCTGGACGAGCAGTGACAACATTGGGGTTGCCAGCCATGATGTATTGCTGGCCAAAGATGGAACGACGTTCCAGAATCTGGCCACAGGACTCTCAGGCACGACCACAACGTTGAGTTTGACCCAGTCGCTGGTTGGGCCGGCTGGAAAGAGCAAAGCGGCAAAACTTCGGGTGGTGGCCAGGGACGCTGGTGGCAATAGCGGCACCGGTGAAACTGGCGCCTTTAAACTCATTGTGAAATAGACACCAGGCTTGAGAACTTTTGGTTACTCTTTAAGGAGGACAC
>DAOQNB010000670.1:0-4164 GCA_035335845.1 Acidobacteriota bacterium
ACCCAGGTGCTTTAACCTTTTAAACTGGAGTCGGTTTTTCTTGAACGGGGTCTTCTTTTTCTATTGAGGAACGGAACGCACCCTGCGTAGAATCAAACCTACCAAAGTGTATTGGTTTCAACCTCTGTGATCATAATTGCACGCATCAACAATCTGGTTGGACTTCTGAACTCAGAATCCTTTTTCTCGGCAATCCACTGCTTTCAGGAATGATTTCTGTGGTGTTGGTCTGGCTTGAGAAGGTACGGCTTCCAGAGTTTATTCAGGTTCAATTGATCAATCGGGCTTTCCCACGCGGGCCAGATTGGTTTATTTCTGGAAAATCAATAGACCCAGCCCCCAAACCCAGGATATGTATGCACTCTTCCCGCTTTGATTCTGACCTCACCCAACCGGACCTCACCCGAACCACCAGTGACAGCCAGACTTTCAGTCACTCTGATGAAACAGTGGCCGACCTCGTTCGGAAAGGCCAGAGCCATTCGTTTCCTGGTTCTTCCGATGAAACGGTGGCTGAGGTGGTTTCAGGAAGGAAGGCCGGTCAGACTCCGGGACAGGAGGATAAAACCGTGATTGACGTGCCGAAAAGTATCCAGTCCACGGCTGTTGACCCTCAAAACGAGCCCTTGATCAACGCCCGTCCCAGTTCATTTTCAGAAAATGAACCCCAGGTGTTTCCTGTGTCGCCCCAGCCCGATCCTGGGTTCAGCGCTTCAGTCCCTGAACCCAGGATGTTAACAAGCGCTTCCCGCTTTCATTCTGATCTCACCCAACCGGACCTCACCCGAACTACCAACGAGAACGTGACTTTTAGTCATTCTGATGAAACGGTGGCTGAGGTGATTTCAGGAAGGAAGGCTGGTCAGACTTCAGGACAGGAAGATGAAACCGTGGCTGACGTGCCGAAAGGTACCCAGCCCACGTCTGTTGATCCTCCAAATGGGAGCCCAACCAGCGCCCCCCGCAGTGCATTCTCAGAGACTGAAACCCAGCCGCTTCCGGCCTCGTCCCAACCCAATCGTGGGTTGAACGCCTCCGGGAATTCAAAAAAATCGCCTTCCAGCGCCTCTCCCAGTTCATTTTCAGAACATGAAACCCAGTCGCTTCCTGCCTCACTCCAACCCGATCGTGGGTTGAACGCCTCTGGGAATTCAAAAAAATCGCCTTTTCCGGTTCAAAATTGGGACCGGTATCAGTTTGTCAAACTGCTGGGACAAGGTGGCATGGGGCAGGTTTTTAAAGCTTTTGATCTGCGGTTGAAACGAACGGTGGCCCTGAAATTTTTATTGGGTGACCACCCCGAGCTGGTGCGCCGCTTCCATCACGAAGCTCAGGCTCAGGCCCGGATTGACCATGACAATGTGTGCCGGGTTTACGAAGTCGGGGAGGTTGAAGGGAAACCCTTTATTGCCATGGAATTCGTGGACGGTCCCTCGTTGAAGGAAGCCGCGGCAGATTTGCGGTTGGAGGAAAAAATACTCATTTTCCGTGACGTGGCGCTGGCACTCCATGCCGCCCACCGGCTGGGGTTCATCCACCGCGACGTGAAACCCGCCAATATTATGCTGGAACAACGCGAGGATGGCACCTGGCGGCCTTTTGTCATGGATTTTGGGCTGGTCCGTGAGCTGGGAACCGACGGGGCCACGGCGACCGGAATCGCGATGGGAACTCCGGCCTACATGTCACCGGAACAGGCTGATGGCGACCATCGGCGGGTGGATCGCCGCTCAGATATTTACAGCCTCGGGGCCACGCTTTATTTTCTTCTGGCAGGTCGGCCCCCGTTTGAGGCTGAGACCGGTATGTCACTCATGTTGAAGGTTTTGAACCGTGAGTTGGACCCGGAGCCGGTCCGCCGGCTCAATCCTGGGATTCCCCCTGCGCTGGACCGGATCACCCTGACATGTCTGCGCAAGGACCCGAATTTGAGGTATGAATCAGCCAAGGCCCTGGCTGATGACTTGCAGCGGTATCTGGAAGGAGAGCCGGTTCAGGCCGCCGATGTTTCGTGGCGCTATCGGGCGCGGCGACTGATGGCGCGCCATCGGGTTGCTCTGTCGCTGGGAATGGTTGCCCTGCTGATCCTCCTCGTACTGAGCGGGTTGCTGGTGCAGTCCCGCTGGCAGGCGGCACAACAAGCCCGGTATGCCTATCAGTTTGGCCGTGAAGCTGAGCAAATTGACAACATCATGCAGCGGGCCTATCTGCTGCCGTTGCATGACATTCGCCAGGAGAAAACCCAGGTTCGGCAACGGCTGGAGGCTGTGCAGGCCGAAATGGCACGGGGTGGCAAGGTGGCTGCCGCGGCTGGAAATTTTGCCCTGGGGCGCGGGCATTTGGCATTAGGCCAGTACCCGGAAGCCCACCAGTACCTGGAGCTGGCCTGGAATCAGGGTGTGCACAATCCAGAATTGGCGCTGGCTTTAGGGACAACCCTGACCGAACTGTATAATATCGCTTTGCTTGAAGCTCCTGGCCGTGACAACCCGACGGTCCACGCCCAGTATCTTGCCAAAATCGAGCAGGAATTTCGCACCCCAGCCCTGGCCTACCTGAAAACCGCACAAACCGCATCCGGAACTGGTTCCGCCTATGCTGAAGCGTTGATCGCTTTTTGTGAAAACCGACTGGGCGACTCCCGTGCTAAGGCTGCTTTGGCTTTTCAGGCACAACCCTGGTTGTATGAAGCAAAAAAACTGGAGGGCGAGATCTGGGTTCAACAGGCAATTCAGGACGCGGAGGTCGGACAGTACGAATCTGCCTCCGCGTCACTGGAGCAAGCCGCAGCTCTCTATCAGCAGGCGCTTGAGATTGGCCGCAGTGATCCAAACTTGTACGCGGCTGAAGGGCACAGGCTCTTCCTCAAACTGAGTCAGGCCATTGACCAGGGAAAATTTGATGAGAAGTTAGCCCCGATGTGTCTGAATGTTTTGGCAAATGGCTTGAAAGCGGACTCAGACTCTGGGGTCGTTCATGAAAATATTGCCAGGGTGCACTTTTGTATTGGAGAAAGAGCGTATAATTTAGAAAAAGATCCCCGCCCCAGTTTACTTCAGGCGATTGCTTCGGGTACCCGGGCCCTCGAAATTGACCCGCTCAAAGGTGATGGGTACAGCATCGTGGGGCAGTCGTATCGGATTATCGGCCAATATGAAATGGATTACGACGAAGGGAATCCTCCCGAAACGCTGAATCGGGGTATTGCAATCATGGAAGAAGGGTTACGCCGCACGCCGACGAAGGAAAGCCTCCAGATGAGTTTGGGAAGCACCCTGATAATCATCAGTGTATGTGTTGGTGAAGCGGGTGGCGATCCCACTCCATACTGGAATCGTGCCACAACCATGTTTGAAGAGGTGATCCGCCAGGATCCCAAAAATACAACGGCCCTCAGTAATCTTGCTTGTCTATGGATAGAACGAATGTATCATTATGATGTCAAGTATGGGAGGGATCCTGAAGCTTCCTTCCAAAGAGGCCTGGAAGCACTGAACAAAATGGTTGCTGTCAACCCCAAGTTGCCCCTCGCGTTTACCAATCTGGGTATTTTGTATTTTATCAAGCTCCGGTCTATGGTTGACCATGGACAGCCCATTGCCCCACTGGCTGTTCAAGCGCGTCAACATCTGCTTCATTCTTTGGAGCTGGAGCCCGACATGCCTCTTCAGATGCAATATTTAGCTGAAATAGCTGTGCTGGAAGCAACCCAGGCCCTCCAGACCGGCGCCGATCCCACTCCCGCGCTGGCTGAAGCTCGTCGCTGGGTCAGTAAAGTGCAACCCCTGTCAGATGCGTTTGCCTTATTCAAGCTGGCTCAGATCGAATTGATAACTGCCCGTGAACTCAAACGCCAAAATCGCCCTCCCTGGGAAAGCCTGAAAAAAGCACAGCAGTCCATCCAGCCGATTTTGGAAGCTGAACTCAATGAGATAGAGAGTTTGCTGACCGCGGTGGAAATCTCTTTGTATGAAGCTGAGTGGAAACAAACCGAGGGTGCTCAAATCAAAAATATTCTTACCGAAGGAGTCAAGCGAGTCAAAGCCGCTTTGGCATGTTCGGTTGATCATCCGCGAGCCCTGGCTTTCAAAGGAGCATTGCTCCATCTCCAGGCCAAAACGGAGACGGACCCGTTGCGGGCCGGCCAAATTCAGGGTGAGTCAC
>DAOQNB010000671.1:0-4159 GCA_035335845.1 Acidobacteriota bacterium
TCATTCTCAATTCTTCATTCTCAATTCTTCATTCTCAATTCTTCATTCTTCATTCAAAGACTCAAGAGCGAGTTGCAGGAATTCACGCACTTCCTGCCGGGACATCTGGTGTTTGCGCGTTCGGGCACGGACTTCGATCCGGCAGTGATAGCGATGGGTTGGGTGATCAAAGTGAAATGTCATCAGGTTGGGACTGGATAGAACTGGTTTGGTTTCTTCGGGTTGAGTTGTTTTTGTGGCCATTGTCTGCATCTGACGGGCCACCATCAGCCGCCGATTGGGTGGTAATGCGGTCAGTCGCTGTAGTGATTTGAGTGAGAAATCAGGGATTTGACGGCATATATCGAGCACCTCGGGGCTCAATTCACGCACACACAGCCAGTTGGCAAAACTGGAACGTTTCATCCCGACGGCCTGAGCCGCTTCTTCTTGCGTGGAGAACTGGTCGGCAATGTCAATCAGCGCCTGGGCTTTATCAATCGTGTGCAGGTCTTCACGCTGGATATTTTCAATCAGGGCCAGCAGTTGGAGTTCTTCGTCACTGGCTTCCCGCACAATCATCGGGATGACCGACAGTCCGGCTTTTTGAGCCGCCAGCCACCGGCGATGCCCGGCAATGAGCGTAAACGTCCCGTCCTGATTGGCTTTTCCAACCACTGGCTGAATAATACCTTGTTCGGTAATGCTGGTGGTAAGGTCAGCTAACTGTTCATCTGAAAAGGTTTTTCGAGGCTGGAAGGGATTTGGTCGCAGTAAGGTGATGTCTACATAACGGAGCTGTTCCAGCACCCGGCGGCCAAAGGTTTTGACTGGAACATCACTGATTTTTGGAGCAATCGCCGCCAGTTCGGCCAGTCGTTCGCTGCTCACTGCCTTGCGCAGGTTTTTAGCCATTGGCGACCTCCCGGATGGCTTTTAATCCGCAAAACCGCAGGACTTCATCTGCCACAGCCGCCACATCCTGGTTAGCCTGACATTCGGGGGCATAGGCTTTGAGCGGCATTCCCTGGGTTCCGGCTTCGGAAACGGCGACATAATCACGAATTGGTGTCAGGGCAGCATACTGAAACGAGGCACAAATATCAGAGGTTAATTCCTGCAAGTGATGGCGATGCAATACCAGGCGCGGGCTAAACAGCGTAGGCACAACCCCCAGAACTTTGATCGGTGGAAAGCGCATGTTGCGTCTGCGGGCCTGAGTCCGGGCAATTTCGTGTTGAACTTCGGCAAACGCTGCCACGGCTTTGGCTTCGGTCTGAACAGGAACGAGCAGGGCATCAACTGCAATTAACACCTGTAGGACAATCTCTGAAATCTTGGGCGAGCAATCCACCAAAATCAGGTCATAGCGGTCACGGAGCGCATCCATGTACCCGACCAGTCGAGCCTGATCCTGTTGCCGATGCAGCGTCAGTTCATCTTCGGTCAGTGTCCGGTTGGCCAATCCGAGATCAACCCCAAACCGGGTTTTGACAATCGGAGGGTGCGTGTCATCCGAAGCCGAAGCCGAACAAACCACTTTCCAAAACAGGTCTTCAGATGAGCGAGCAGCCGGGGATTCACCATAGAATAATCCCAGTGTTCCCTGTGGATCCGAGTCAATCAGGAGAATCCGCAAGCCACGTTGTGCCAGTTCAAAGCCGAGATCGCGGGTCAGCGTGGTTTTGCCGACGCCTCCGGCTTGATTAAAGACCGCAATGATCATAGTGCAACCTTGTGGGAAAAATTCTTGAGCCGGCTGCAACTATACAAACCCGGTCCAGTGCGGTCAATTCAACGGTTGTCGGGAAGGCTTATTTCTAAAACCCTCTGCCCAATGAGGGTTCCGGTCATCGAAGCTGGAATTTGGTTTCAACCCGGTGCTCAGATTGATTTTTTGATACAACCGAACAAATTCGAAACCCTTCGCGGATGGATTGCGCTCGCAGGGCAGGTGTCAATCGTGGGTCATCTTCAAACCGGATTTCAGTGATGAGCGGCGACAAATCTCCGCTTTTGATTTCTACATGAATATGAGCGGGGAGTTCAGTTCCTGGATATCCAGCCGGTCGAATGGTTTGCACTGAAAACATTCCATTCTGGTCAGTACGCAAATACCCAAACAGCCGGGCGTGGCGACGGTCACCTTCCATTGCCGAAATGTGAGCCGCCTGCCGGGCATAAAGTCCCTGGGAACTGGTGTGATAGAGGTACACTTGAGCCTCTGGAACGCGTTTTCCTTGTGCATCAATCACGGCACAGGTCACAGAGAGGCGGATTCCTGGTTCATCAGGGCAAACCATCGTCAAATGTGATTCCTGACCAAACTCACAGATCAATTCCCGAAACCGGGGCCAGGGATGTAAGTCCAGGTATTTGGGGTCAGTTAACAGTCGCTCGGCGGTCGTTTTACCGGTTTTTAACTCAGTTCTGACTGTATCGAGAACGGTTTTGACGTCTGGGGATTCATCACCCGGAGCGGGTGTGAATTTTTGGATGACAGGCCCTTCGACAGATTGCGGCCAGTCAAAGGCATTCCACGAGGGGAGAGTTGGAAGCAGGGGCAGGCATAGCGATCTGGTGAGAAACAAACGTCGAGTCAGCATAGGAGACACCTGAAAAGAACTTTTCGTTTTTGGGAAAATGAGCCACCCGTCAAACTGAGTGGCCAAACCTGGTTTTTCAACCATTTTGAAGTGATTCTATCGCGGTAGCATAAGGCTAAGCTGCTGATAAAATTGTATTTCCCTCAGCCCTTAGCCCGATACCCTTAGCCCTAAATAGTTAGACAGGCAGATGGGCAAATTTCTTCAATTCTTTTCTGGTGTCTGGTAATGCAGTTACGTCTCAGTCTGGAGGTTCATCCCACTTATACCATTTCGGGGTCAGGGCGTCGGGGTTAGGGAGCAGGAAACCCCAATTCTCCTAATAACTTAGCCTTTTGCTAATATGATAAATTCATTCCAAAATGGTATTGCTGTGCCTGCCCGAACGAGATCAATATCCAAGCACGGCTGAGCCGGTATAAGTCGTTCCAATCTTTTTCACAATCACCTTTTTCGGGAGCGTTGCCCGCATGCCGCAAAAATAGGATTCATGCTCATCGCCAAAGGTCAGAGTGTACTGGTCGGCGCTTTGTTCAAACACGACGGTGTAGGTTTTCTCTTCATCAAAATACTGCTGGGTGTAGGTAATTTTCGAGGTTGAATTGGTATCTTCCCAGTTGATATTGTCTTCATTGCGGGCGGCACCAATCCCGCAGGAATGATCATTGGCACCAAGGTTTCCATACTGAAAGCTATAGAGTTTCCCGTTTTGAAATGCCAGTGTGCAGTTTCCACTATCGTTTTTCACGGCACAATTGACCATTTCAAGCTTGTATTTGCTGGCAATTGCCACATTGGTTGGGGTCTCTTTTCCGGTTTCAATGACCTGGAACGGCATTTGTTTCTGGCCTTCGACACCTTCCCAGTAGCCGACAATGATATTTTCGTTCAGAAAGACACCATTAAAGGTGCCGGTCACCAGATCCTGCTCTCCGAATTCATCGGCTCGAAAGGCGCCGTTGGGTTTGACTTCACCTTGGAGTCGAATGTTTTTCTGATATTTTTCATACAGATAGTTTCCGACCACGCTTGATCCATCACGGCTGATCGTCATTTTAATTTTCAAATCACCATTGATCGTCCCGGTAAAAATTTTATCGAATTTTCCCGGCAATGACGGCGGGGATTGAATCGTGACATCCGGCGCTGCTTCATTTTTAGTGCCGGTATCTTGTTTGGTTTCCGAACTGGTTTTTTTTCCGGTTGACTCTCCGGACGGGGAAGCTGGCTCTCCCTTTTTGGCCAGCATTGAACACGAAGACATCGTAACGATGAGAAAAATTGGTCCTAAAATACGCAAACAGCGAGACATAGCTCCTCCTCAAACGGGGAAATAGATGGCAACCGCAAA
Source organism: Acidobacteriota bacterium (assembly GCA_035335845.1). GTDB lineage: Bacteria > Acidobacteriota > Blastocatellia > Chloracidobacteriales > Chloracidobacteriaceae > JACQXX01. The sequence goes on from DAOQNB010000671.1 coordinate 3,937, forward strand.
TCCAGGTGGTGTAAAACTGGGTGTTCATACCACCAAATGAGCCCAGTCAAGGGACTCGGCCCTCAAGGGCCAGGCTTGAGTCGTGTACCCACGACGCTATCCTAACAGATATCCGACATTGGTAGACTCATTCAAGTTTCACTTGACCAGACCCCTGTGCAAATCACAGGAAACGATTGGGAAGAAATTAGGTACCTGCGAATGCCGCCTCAGTTCGCTGCTC
>DAOQNB010000672.1:0-4156 GCA_035335845.1 Acidobacteriota bacterium
TAGTTTTTTGACGGCTTGATCTTGAGATTGGCGTTGCTCTCGTCCTGGCCAGTATTGCCGGCGGCATCACGGGCAATGACTCGAATGCGTGCCGTTTTGGTCTTTGGTTGTGAGGCCGGAATCGCAAAATTGAACGACTGAGCCGTTCCAGTCAACCCGGTGGCCAGCGTGGTTGGATAGGTGGCCCCGCCATCGGTCGAAAACAACACGTCGTGAGCCGTAACCCCAACGTTATCAGTTGATTGCCAGCGGATCAGAAATGTCGTCCCGGCTCGCAATTTGTCAGTTGGGCCGTCTGGTGCCAGCACGGTCACCGTTGGGGCAACCGTATCAGCAGGCGGTGTCTGAATCGTAAAATTCCCGGCACTTGTGGCGCGGCCAATATTGCCAGCCAGATCACTGGCAGACACCTGAATGCGGGCTTGCTGGGTAGGTGTTTCGGGAACGGTCCACCGGAAACTTTGGGTGGCTCCGGTGAGTCCAGCGACAATTACGGTTGAAAAGGTGACCCCGGCATCTGTTGAAAGAGCAATCTCCTGACTGCGAATGCCAGTGTCGTCGGTTGCCTGCCAGGTAATTTCAAACTGGCCATTGATTGAGAGTGTTTCACCTCCCTGTGGCGCCGTCACAGTCACGGTTGGGCTGGTGGTGTCGGAGGTATCACGCTGTTCTAATTCAAACATTCCTCGACCATAGGTTGCCACGCGAATGGTTCCATTTGGATGAACCGCAAACCCGGTAACCCGCACCGGGGGCATCCCGTTATTGAACACTTCCCATTGATTCCCGCCTGTGGTTGATCGAAACACCCCAATGTCGGTTCCAAGGTAGAGCGTGGTTGGATCCTGACGATCCACGAGCACCGCCAGCGCCGGGATGTCCGGCAGGTTTCCGCTGATGTCAGCCCAGGTGGTGCCCATATTCGTGGTTTTAAACACGTGCCCGGTGCGAAAACCGGAAACGGTCAGATAGGCCGTCGCCGGGTTCTGACGATCAATGGCAATGCTTCGGATAAAGCGATCTGGCAATCCAGCGGTAATGTCTTTGAACGTCCGTCCGCCATCCGCCGTCACCATCACCCGACCCTGCGACGAGCCAGTATAAATCACATTTGGATTGGCCGAACTGGCAGCAATAATTGACAACACATCAGGGGAAAACCCTGATCGGATGCCTTTCGTCAAGTCCAGATTTCCAGCCGGTGCCTTCCACGTGTCACCCAAATCCTTGCTCACAAACAACCGCCAGGTGCCAAAATAGAGGGTTGAATCCACACCATTGCCCGCAAATGGGGCGATAAAGGCAATTCGGGTCTGGCTTCCTTCGCCAAACACTTCGTCAGAACCAACCACATCTTCAAAAACATTTCCATTGGCCCGCCAGCGAAAAATCGTGCCATAGACATAGGTCGTGAAAAGCTGTTCGGGATTGAGCGGATTGACCACGACCTGGCCGCCATCACCACTGATAAACTCGTCCCAGGTGCTTGAACTTCCGATGCGGCGCTGGGTACCGTTATCCTGCGTTCCCCCAAAGATCAAATCAGGGTCGGTCGGGTTGACTGCAATTCCATAAAATTGAGTTAATGACAGCGACGCATTTGACGATTGGAAAGTCTGGCCACCATCGGAAGATCGGTATAATCCACCATCACATCCAGAGAGAAATGTGTTTGGACTATTTGGAATAAAGGCAAACGCATGCTGGTCAGGGTGAGCACTGGACCTGTCTGGCGTGTAGTCGCCTGAAAATTGGAAATTGTTATTGAGATTGGTCCAGGCACGACCACCATTGGTAGATTTGAAAATATCTCGTGTTCCCAGGTACACAATGTCCGGGTTGTTTGGGTCAACCGCGATATAGGCGTTGTAGCTAAACTGTGCCGTATCAACGTTGCTGGTATTGCGTGCCGTCCAGGACTGGCCGCCATCGGTACTGACTTCGACCCGCAGGCTAAACGCATTGTTGCTGAATCCGCCGGTAAAGATATAGACCACCTGCGGATTGGCTGGCGTGACCCCGATTTGCAGATCAAGCGTGCCCTGGGTAAATGGTGAAGTGTAGGCCACGGTCCAGGTCTCGCCACGATCAGTTGAGCGATACAGCCCCGCCGGTTTTCCGCTTTCATCAACCCGGCTCATTGCGGCATAGACAATCTCCGGATTTCCCTGAGAAATGGCCAGATCACGTCCAAGTCCCGTCAGTGTCCGTTTCCAGGTAACACCTCCATCTGAGGACACATAAAATCCGCTGCTGGCAACACTGCCCGAAGCGATAAGTTGATCAAATTGAGCTGCATACACACGATCTGGATTGGTCGGATCCACGCCAACTTTCAAAATCCGGCCCGGAGCCGGCAAAGATGAATTGCTGACTCGGGTCCAGGTTTGACCTGCATTGGTTGATTTCAACACCCCATTTCCCAGGTAGTTTCCGTTGGCATCGCCCATTCCAGCATAAACCACCGATGGATTGCTTTTGGCAAAGGCAATTGAACCGACCGCCAGATCAACCTGATCATCCGTGGTGGTGGTAAAGGTTTGTCCACCATCAACCGAGCGCCAGATTCCACCCGTCGCCGCACCAACCAGAACCAGATTCGGATCGGTCGGTGAAACGGCAATCGTGTTGATGCGACCGCTGGTCTGCCCCCAGTTATCTGGAAAACCGGAATTTGTAGGCGTCGGCCCAAGTGACCGCCAGATAAATTGTGTCTGATTGGGCTGAAACCGTGCTTGCGGACGGTTTTCCCAGGCCAGCCGACGGGCATCAACTGGAATTGAATCAAATGGATACATTCGCTCAAACATCAACCACTGGTCACGGGCTTTGACATTTTCAAAACCATGCTCGCGGTCAATCGGCGGCTGGCGTGGCACATTCACCGGAATTGATTTTTTACCGTTATTTAAGAAGAGCTTTTTTTGGCGGGAAGGTGTTTTTTTGGAATGTGAAGCACGGACTTTCGACCGTTGAGACGCGAGGATTGACGGCGAGCAGCCTCCAGTCACCAGCATCAGAATGGCAAACCAGCAGAAAACACGAAGACGCATCGGGAATTACTCCATCCAGTTGAAATCAGAAAAGGTTGGGATTTGAGATCTTCCGATTATGGATGAGAGACGGGGAATTATGAAAGGCACTTGCGAAGGAAGAATGACGAAATGACAAGGTGACAGGGTGGCAGAATGACCAGATGAAAAGAAATTTGTATCACACGGTCACTTTGTCACCCTGTCACCTTGTCATTATTTAGCCAGCTTGATTTTGAGGTTGGCGTTGCTGTCGTCCTGCCCCGTGTTGCCGGCGGCATCACTGGCAATGACTCGAATTCGCGCTGTTTTGGTTTTTGGTTGTGAAGCTGGAATCGCAAAATTGAAGGACTGCACCGCTCCAGTCAACCCGGTGGCCAGCGTGGTTGGGTAGGTCGTGCCGCCATCGGTCGAAAACAGCACATCATGAGCGGTAACCCCAACGTTATCAGCTGATTGCCAGCGGACGAGAAACGTCGTTCCCGCTCGCAATTTGTCAGTTGGGCCGTTTGGCGCCAAAACTGTAACGGTTGGAGGGACATTGTCCTGGACCAGTTCATACATCCCACGTCCATAGGTTGCGGCTCGAATCACCCCGCTCTTTTGTGCTGCCAACCCGGTGACAACCGCTGGAGGCATCCCTTGATGAAAAGACTCCCATTGCCCACCACCCGTGGTTGAGCGGAAAACACCAATATCAGTTCCGACATAAACCCTGGTGGAGTTGAGTGGATCAATTAAAAATGCATTGACCGGAATATCTGGCAGGTTTCCGCTGATATCAGTCCAGGAATCCCCGAAATTTGCGGTTTTGAAAACATGCCCGCTTCGATATCCGGAAACAGTCAGGTAAGCAATGGCTGGGTTGGTTGGATCAACCTTGATGTTTGAAATATACCGGTCAGGTAACCCGGCAGTGATATCCGTGTATGTTTTCCCGCCATCAGTCGAAACCATCACCCGTCCACGTCCTGAACCGGTGTAAATCACCTTTGGATTTGAACGACTTACACCAATCGTTGATAAAACATCAAACTCATCTTTGGTTAAATCAAGTTCTCCAGCCGGTGGCGACCAGCTTTCACCTAAATCTTTGCTGATAAACAACCGCCAGGTGCCAAAAT
>DAOQNB010000673.1:0-4150 GCA_035335845.1 Acidobacteriota bacterium
CCAGAATTGTTTGCCAGAAATCCAGCAAACCACATCACCGATAAGATAACCAGCAATTCGACTTTTTTCATATGGTTTAGGGCTGAAGACTTTGGGTTGGAGACTTTGGGCTGAAGATATTGAACCGTTTTCTTCAGCCCCCAGCCCTCAGCCCCAGGATTTGACGACCCTGTTTTTAATTGATCGTGTTGGCCATCTCGACCAGGTCAGCCGTGACGGAATCGCCAGACAGGGCATACACCATTCCATTTTCTGACCAGAGCAGCATAGCGCCTTTTCGCCGGTGATTTTCCAATTGCTGTTTTGGCTTTTCGGGATTGGTTGAAGTAATCAGAATCCCGGAAACCCCGTGAACCGTCACCTCACGAAATGTGGCTGACTGAGCTGGCACTGGAACGAGCAAGGTATTGTGCCAGTCAATATTTTGGGCAAAGCTGTGGGCTTCTGACGGTGACATGCCCGCTACCCGAAGGGCAATTTCACCCAATTGCCCCAACTCAACTCCAGCCGGAAGAGAGACTTGTGGGCTCGGTGACTGGATAAACATCAGGCTTCGTTCTTCACGCCCATAGGTCATCATCACCGAGGTTGGAAAATTCATTGTGACTTGAGCACCATTTAACTGAGCCGGGACTTCAAGATCATTGATGTCCAAAGCTTCCAACAGTGCCTGTAATTTACCGCTGTCAGCCGTAAAGGTATTTGATTGACCTGGTTGAACGGCAACATCACGCAAGGTCAATCCAAATTGATCCAGCTTTGGCGTCCGCACCTGGATCCCGGCCAGTTGGGCGGCAGCTTCAGGTGAGGTGACATGTTGTGGTGGGGCAGGTCTGGCTGGAACACTCGCATCACTGGTCAGTAAAGACCGAAAGTCAAGATTGGTGTCTTTGAGTTGTTTCAACCGATCAATATCTATCGAAACTGCCGCAAATTTCTTGACTCGAAACAAATCGAGAAAGTTTTGGGCAATCGCCCGCACCGTGGGCACGTTCAACGCCAGAACCATCACAAAAGCAACGCTGGCGGCTGCCAGCAATGGCGACCATTTCCAGGCTCGACGGCTCGTGGTTGTCGCTTTTTGGGTTTGAAGCCGGGCATATAAATCTTGTGCAAATTCAGGCCGGGGTTCTTCACGAAACTGGTTTAGAAACTCATCCATACTGGTTTTCCTCATTATTTGGGAATCAGCAACCTCAGGTTGCGATCCTTTTTCTTTTTCACGGTTTCCAGCCACAACCAGCAGTGACCGTTTTTGCTGGTTGTGGTCCGGGTCTTCTCACAAACGACACAGTAGACAGAGCTTGAAGGGCAAGCTCACCAACGCTCACGCAGCGAATGAATGGTGCGGTGCAAAATCGACCCGACGTTGGACTCGCTCAATCCGGTAATGTGAGAGATTGAACGATTGGTTAACTCCGCACCATATTTCAGTGCCAGCAACTCGCGCTCCCGCTCAGGAAGGCTTGCCAGCAAAGCTGATAACCTTTGAAATTCGGCCTGTTTGACAGCCGAAGCCTCAGGGTTTGAGCCTGACGGCACATCGTGAATGTCTTCGAGTGGCACCTGCACGGTGTGGCGTCTAAAGTGGTCAGACGCCACATTGCGGGCAATCGTAAACAGCCAGGTTGAAAATCCAGCCAGATCCCGCCGATAGCGATCACGATGTTGCCAGGCTTTTTCAAAGGTCGTTGAGGTCAAATCTTCAGCCAGCGAAGCATCCCCAACTCGATAGCGAAAAAAGTTAAAAATCCGTGGAAGCTCTTCTTTATAAAGGGCTTCCCAGTCAGCTTCCTGGGCTTTGGCTGCAAAGGGAATAATCCATCCCATGGCGTGGGTTTGTGAACTCATAGACCTTCAATCCAAAATTGTTGTTATGTAAAGCACGGGGTGGAAACCAAAATCCACGGTTGCTCTGTGGTACCTGGTGATTTATACGGACGAGGTTGAGAAGTATCACAGAAGAAAAATCAGAAGTCAGTGATGATGAGTGACTCAAAGCAAAAACAGAATTTAAAAATGAGCTTGCAGGGTTTACATTGGGTTGGAACAGTACCTGTGGTCCGGAAGCTCGCGTTCAACCTTTCAGGCGTCATTTTTTCTGCTCCTTCACCTGTCTTTTACTTGTAATCAGTTGATATGAAATGAAATACTATCGCTCGTTGACCTGCCACTTCTGACTTTTGACTACTCACAATTCACCTTCATCCCATCCGACTCTGAGGAAACATTTTATGTCTTCGACCTTCGACACCCAGGAACTGACCATGTTGCACGCGGTGGCGTCCCAATATCCAACCACGGATGACGCCCTGGCGGAAATTTCGATTCTGAAGGCCGGGCTCTCGCTTCCAAAAGGCGTGGTCCACATCGTGAGCGATGTCCATGGTGAATATAAAAAGCTCCGCCACATTATCAACAATGCCTCAGGCAGTCTTCGGCCTCTGGTCGAAACCCTCTTTGCCAGTCGTTTGTCGGCTGAGGAGCAACAGCAATTGCTCGCCACTATTTATTATCCCCACGAAGTCATCGAACACCTTCGACCCCGGTTTCAAGAAAGCGGCGCCCGGCATCGCTGGGTTCGACACACAATCCGGGAACAATTTGAGATCGTGCTGGCACTGGGTCGAAACTATCGTCGCCGGCACGTCACGTCGCTTTTTCCACGTGAGTTCCAGGAACTGTTTGAAGAGCTGCTTGATGAATCAGCCGCAGGTCGCGGACCGGGCTATATCAATGCCATGCTGGATGCACTCCAACCCTATGACCGCGATTTAAATGCCGTCAGAGCCGCATCACGCCTGATACGCAATCTTTCTGTGGCCGAACTGGTTGTGGCTGGCGATTTGGGTGACCGGGGTCCAAGATTGGATAAAGTGCTTGATTATCTCATGCAACAGCCGAATGTTTCTTTCACCTGGGGCAATCACGATGCGTCGTGGATGGGTGCCTGCCTTGGCAATGAAGCCCTCATCGCCACCGTTTTACGGATTTCACTCCGGTATCGGCGGTTGTCACAGCTTGAAGAAGGCTATGGATTGATCGTTTCCCCGCTGGAAAAACTGGCCCGGACAGTTTATGGCAGCGATCCCGCCAAATATTTTAGCGCCAAAGGCACGGGGCTTCGTGAAGAAATTCTCCTGGCCCGGATGCAAAAAGCCATCGCAATTATGCAGTTTAAGCTGGAAGGTCAAATCATCCGCCGGCATCCGGAATGGAATATGGAACACCGGGCACTGCTCCACCGGATTCACGTTCAAGAGGGCACCATCACGATTGATGACAAGATCTTTCCGCTCCGGGACACGTACCTCCCCACGATTGACCCTGAGGACCCATACCGGTTGTCACCTGAAGAGCAGGTCTGTATGGACCGCCTGCGGCAATCGTTCATCACCAGTGACCGCCTCTGGCAACACATGTCATTCGTTGCTCGACGCGGGGCCATGTGGCTCAGGCGCGACCAGGCCGTTATCTTTCACGGCTGTGTACCAGTTGACGAATCGGGAGATTTTCTAGAACTTGAGGTTGATGGGAAGAAAGTTTCAGGTCGCGACCTCTTTGATACGCTTGAGTTTAAAATCCGGAGTGCTTTTCGAAAAGGTGCCGAACGGGTGGGAATTGACTCTGACTGGTTGTGGTATTTGTGGACCGGCCCGCAATCACCGATGTTTGGAAAGGATCGGATGGCCACCTTTGAAACCTATTTTATTGATGACAAATCCATCCACGTCGAACACAAAAATCCGTACTTTAAGCTCATCCATGATGCCGATTTTTGCCGGGTGGTGTGTGGCGAATTTGGGGTTTTTGAAGATGGCCTGATCGTCAATGGACACGTTCCGGTCAAAGTTGAAAAAGGTGAACAACCAGTCAAACGAGGTGGAAATGCCGTTACCATTGATGGGGCATTTTCCGAAGCCTATGGTGACCGTGGATATACGTTAATCCTTGCACCAGAACGAATTGCACTGGCTGAACATCATCATTTTGAGTCAATTAACGAAGCCATCACGACGGGCGCGGATATTATCCCCAGGGTTGAGAACCTTCGGACCTACGATCCGCACCGCACAATTGGGGACACTGAAGAAGGTGAGGAACTCCGGCACAAAATTGCGGTTCTGGAACGACTGGTTCACGCCTATGA
>DAOQNB010000674.1:0-4144 GCA_035335845.1 Acidobacteriota bacterium
TCTTCAGCCCCAAGCCCGTCGTCTTCAGCCCGCTTTCTTCAGCCCCAAGCCCGTCGTCTTCAGCCCGCTTTCTTCAGCCCCCTTCTTCATCACCGTCGAATGAGTGGCAGGCCAAACATGGCCAGGGCAAAGAGTCCCAATGCCACGACCCAGTACCCAAGGCTGGCGACAATCGTCACTTTCCCAGCCAGGCCCGAAATTGAATTTGGAAAAAATCTGTCACATACAATTCCAATGACTGGCAGTGCCTGTAAGCCGTGAAGGCCAATAAAATGGGCAATTCGGAGGTCTCCGCCACGGGTGCTCCAGTTCACCAGCGGAAGGCCCGGTCCACCATCCGGCACACCGACGCTGTGGGCAAGCTGGGCGGCCATCACAAATCCTTCGAGGCTGGCCACGACAAACAGCAGCAAACCCAATCGCAATCCCCACAAAAACCCGGCAGGGAGGCTCAGGTTGTCCTGAAAAGCTTTCCAGGCCAGATATCCGACCAGGATGGTGTTGACGGTAATGGCAATTCCCATCACGTTGAACATCAGTGCATTCACTGGCGAAGTAATATTGAAATGAGATTGCACGCCACGCCCGGCCTGAACCGTAAGAATCACCATTTCAATCGCAAATAAAACCCAGGTCAGCCAGATATACCGGCTTTCAGCCGGGGCAGAAAATCGAAAGTATGGAAGCAGCCAGGCCAGTGTGGCGAGGAAAATCCCGATTGAGAGTGCAAATTTGAGTGGTTTGATCCAGAGGTTGATGCCCATCACCTGCCGGGTTTCAAACGGCATCAATCCAAGAAAAAGAACCGCCAGCACAAAATAGCCAATCGCTGAATAAAAGAGGACCGGGCTGCGTTGAGCAATTGAGAACAGGGTATCCATCATAGGTTTGGTTTGTGATTCCAGGGGGGAAGTCAAACTTGATTCTGAAACCGAAAAACCGGGGGATGGTCTCATCACTGAACTATCTGAGTTTACTTGGTTTAACATATGAAAACACCTTTCGGGTCAATGAGTGCCAAACGGTTGAGTCTGAAATTCGGGGGCAAGTCGGTTGTGGATAGCCATCGTAACCAGGTAAGCGACAAAGCCAATCGGACCAAACATCAAGGTAAAAAAGAGGATCGGCGAGATCAAAACCGGAGAAAGTTTGCGGCGGTGGCTATCCAAATAAATCCACCGGCCAACCAGCAGGTCAAACGCCAGGTAGTGAATCCATCCGACAGTTGCGCCTCCTTCAGATCCAAGCAACACCATAATTGATTTCAACGTGGGCTGAGCCACAATCGGAAGAACAACCGGAATTTTTGGGGCAATCAAGACCAGGTACATCACCGCCGGTACGGCGGCCACCAGTGGGGATTGCATGATGCGTTCGGTGACTTTCCATTTTGGGAGAAACATCATCAGCGCCCAGAAGGGCAACACCGTGTATCCACTCAAGGCGAAAAGTTGGTCCATAAAAAATTTAGCTCCTGGAATTAAACAGATTTACTTAAAATAACGCTGTTAACTAAAAAGACAAAAAATCAGTAGTCAGTAGTTGATAAGTCAGTAGTCAGTAGATAAAACCCGGATCTTGCAGTGTGTAGAGTTCTTGAAAAGAATTATTCATAAATGACTCAAATAGAACCAGATAGACTTGACAGATACTTCAAAACCCCAACACTCGACGACTGACGACTGACGACTGACGACTGACTCATCAACTACTGACTGTGAACAAAGCGAATTCCCTCGATCACGGCGTGGAGCGCAGTTTCAGTCAGTTCGCTGGCAAAACTGGTGTCATAATGGTGCTTGGTCACGGCCAGGGCGACGATGCCGTGAACCGTGGTCCAGAGCAGGTAGCTATACATTCTGACATCTCCGGGCTTCACCACATTGGCATCCAAGGCTGCCTGGACAGCATTCTGGAGCACCAGAAATGAATTCCCAGGCGGAGCGGTTTCATCAACTCGCTGATGGAACAGCAAATCGGCCCGCTGCATAAACATCAACTGGTAATGGAGCGGATGGGCCAGGCCAAACTGGACATAGGCGCGACCAAGATCAATCAAGCGCAACAATGGGTCGGGTTGTGCCTCGCTGGCAGCTCTGAGCGTGGCTTCAAACTGTTGAAAGCCTTCAAGGACAATCGCCAGCAACAAATCGTCTTTGTCATCAAAATAGCGATAAATTGTGGTTGGGGTGTACCCGATTTGTTCGGCGACCTTGCGGAGCGAAAATCCTTCATAGCCACTGGTCAGAAAAAGTTCAGCCGCGGTCGAAAGAATCAGGTGATGGACCTGATCGCGTTGTTGTTCGCGTCGGTGCTGGCTGGCCTGCCGGACACGATCCTGACGAGTCAATTTTCGGAGGGAAGGAGAATCATTCATAATGCATTTACCTTAGTTAACAGTGTTAACTAAAGTAAATGCATGATTGAATTTTGTCAATCAAAACTTTTAGAAGGCTCCGTTGTCGAAAGGTCACTTGAGCTTGACACCCCCCGCCCAGAGGGCGAAATCCAACCTTTCCGCAATGGAGTTTAGAAGGTACAGTTCCAAATGGCCTAATAATGTGGCTATTTCACATCTGCCAGCAGGTCGCGCCACGATTGTAATTCTGGCTTGCCAGGTTTGCGTTCGCCAAAAAACAACGCGATGTTGTTGCCCTCCTGGTCAAAGAGTTCAAGCGAGGTCACGTCTCCGTCAAGCGTGGGTTTGCGGACAATCCAGGCGCTGGCGATTCCGGTTTCACGCAGGTGCAGGTTGAAATCAGGATCCATGACATTGATCCAGTCGCCATAGGGTACAATTTTGGAAACCGGGCCTGTGTGAATCTGGATAATTCCCGGATTACCGACAAATACCATAATTGAGACTCCCTGTTCTGAAGCCAGGGTCAGCACCTGTCGGGCACTCTGGGTCGAAACTGGTCTGGCCAGATCAGCCCCGACCAGTCGAAACGCCTGGGTTCGTTCGACTTCAAACGTGCGGAGCATGCCAAAGAAATCGTGGGTGTCTTTTAAGGTGTACCAGGCTTCCTGCAGTCCCCGCACATCAATATCCGCGTCTGGACGAATGGTTTTGGACGTGGTTGCTGGTTCAACCGTCTGCACCGGTGACTGATCGTTAGATCGGAACCGTTTCACGAGTTCATCGAGTGCGGCAAAGTTTGATTCGGGCTGCAGGAAAATCTTGTGAAGCGCCGTCCCAGCCTGATCAAAAAACTGAAGGCTGTGGCGCATAAATGCCTGTCCGGAATCTTCAGACACCACAAATCCCAGCTTCCAGCGTGAAAAAAAGATTCGCAGGTCAATGCCTTCGGTATGAACCAGTCCAACGTGCCCGGTGGTTTCCAGACCCTGGTAGAGCCCTTTTTTCTCGTGAACCGCGTGTTCATTGCGGGTCAGGGCCATCACCCGACCAATGGGCGAGATTGCATCCAGAACATCACTCCAGATACCTTCCAGGCGGGTGACGGTTTCTCCGCAGCCGGTGGCCACCAGTTGTGCCTCACTGACGCCAAGTTGTTCCGCCGCATCACGGATCCGAACCTTTGGGTTATTTTTTCGAAATTCCGCCCACCGTTCTTTGAGATCAGTCGGCTGCGATACCATTGAAGCACTCATATCGAACTCCTTTAACAAATTTTTCAGACAGAGGTTGAAACTGAAGCGGTGGTTGGTCAGCACCAGTTGGCACAATCAACGGAATATTGCGAGTTGGATGGGACGAAACCTCGACCATAATTCCAAACGTGCGCTCAAGTATTGGCTTCGTCAAGACCTGGACGGGTGTTCCGGATGCGACCACCGCTCCTTTTTGAAATAAAACAATATTGTCAGCATACGGCGCGGCCAGATTCAGATCGTGAACCACGACCACCACGGCAACGCCAAGCTGAGTCAGGTGGCGGGCCGTCGAAAGCACATGATGCTGATGCTGCAAATCGAGGCTGGCGGTTGGCTCATCCAGCATAAGCAAAACGGGCACGGTGCCGATGGCTGGCCAGAGTTGCGCCAAAACACGGGCAAAATGGGTTCGCTGCTGTTCACCACCAGAAAGTGTCGTGTAGCGCCGATGCCGCAAATGGCTGATTTCGGCCAGTTCAATCATTTTTTCAATGATGGATTGTTTTTCAGGTTGGGTTAATTCGTG
>DAOQNB010000675.1:0-2464 GCA_035335845.1 Acidobacteriota bacterium
AATGTGGGTTGACCTGTGCCCGGAGCGCCCTGATTTCAGCTTCCATCAACAACTGTTGCAGATGGCTTTCCTGCAGGTGTTGCCGACGACGATCTTCGTCGAATTTCAGTTGTTCAAGACGACGGCTAAGTCGCTCGGCAATGGTTGTCAGAAACGAGATTTCATCACTCAGAAGCTGGCGGCGGCGGTCTCCAGCAGCCAGCCCCATCAAACTATGGAGTTTATCGCCCACCCAGATTGGGACGACGGCTTCAGGTTCAAGTCCGTCAAAGATAGGTTGCAGAGGGTGGCCGGGCCACAGCGTTACGACTTTTTCGGGGCCAAAATCCATTTGGGAAAAGGAACCAGGCGGTTTATTGAGAGGGACAATGTAAACCGACTCAATCCCAAGTGCCCGGCTCACAGTTGCTTCGGCAATTTTGAAAATCTCAACCTGAGTTAATACGGATGCTGATTTGAGCCTAAACTCCTTGAGGAGTTCACCATAGTCAGGGCGATGAAAAAGCCAGCGGTCAGCCGCCCTGTCAATAAACCGGGAGATGCGGGGAAATATCAGGAGCAAGCCCGCCACTACAAAAACAAAAGTAATGCTGATTCCTGACCTGGGAAACACGACAAGTTTCCGAATCTGCGGCTTCAGGACTTCAAAAACAACCATGATGGCAACCAGTGCTACAAGCTCCGCCGCCAGGATCGTCAGGCATCGCTTCACAAAAACATCGGCAAAGCGAAATTGAGCCAGGAAGCTGAACATCACAATGATACCGACGATGGTTGATTGTTCTGCAACTGTTCGAACAGCCAATGTCCACTCGGGTGCCACTGATGGATGGGCTCTGAGCCACAAACTCATCGCCACAACGAGCCCCACCACCAGGACAATCTGTGCTGATATCAATTCGCGGGGTGTCTGACGTAGCCTTCCCTGAACCAGCATCCAACCCAACAGAACATGCAGGACAAGGCTATAAGCAGTGACTTCTAGCAACCAGTTTCCCCAGATTCGAAACAATGAGTCAGTAAAACCCAGAAGATACCCAACCGTGAGCAATCCAGCACTGATGGCCGAGAAGAAGCTAAATCCATACTGAAGCCAAAAATACCATTTTGCCCGCCATTTGACAGTCTCCTGATCAAGCCACAAAACGGTTGGGAGCCAGACAAGCGCGCTGTGGGCAAGAGCCGCAAATAAGAAAATAACCGGCCCGGTGTTCTGGCCGGTTATCAGTCCGGCGCTTCGGTTGATCAGTATCCCTACATTCCAAACCAGCCCCAGCACAACCGCCACCAGCCCATAAGTCGTCCACCCACCCAACCGCTGTACTTTTCTTACATACCCAAGAAGAATCAAAAACACGAGGCTTCCCGTGGCATAACTCAGAATTTGAACGGTTAAATAGATATTGATCGAAGCTGGCATAACCGAAAATTTCCAGATATTTTAACCACGGAAAACACGGAAAGAATCAAGAACTGACAAAGTTCCATCCCACAATAAACCTGTGAAGCAGGACTTACCTTTGTCGGTAATTGATCGTTTGGCGGAGTCCTTCTTCGACTTGAACCAACGGTTCGTATCCAATCAGTGCTTTGGCTTTGGCAATTGATGCCAGCGAATGACGAACGTCACCCGCCCGGGTTGATTCATAAATCGGTGTGTGATCGGTGCCAAATATCCGATTCAAAATAGCAACCAGTTCATTCAGAGTAATTCGGCCACCACAGCCAATGTTCATCACTTCTCCACCTAACCGCTCGGGGCAATCCATGGCGAGCAAATTGGCGTGAACCACGTTTTTGACAAAGCAGAAATCACGGGATTGTTCGCCGTCTCCGAAAATCACTGGACGAATGCCACGCGGCATGATGTCGGTAAATTTGGCAATCACCCCTGAATACTGACTGGTAGGATCTTGCCTCGGCCCAAAGACATTGAAATAGCGAAGCGAAACCGTGTCGAGATTGTGACATGCCGCAAAAGCTGACATGTATCCTTCTCCGGCAATTTTACTGGCGGCATAGGGGCTCAAAGGACGCGGCGGCATGGTCTCGACTTTGGGTAGCACTTCGGTATTGCCATAGGCACTTGAGGAAGCCGCAAAAATCACCCGTCGTACATCGGCTCGCACGGCAGCGTCGAGCAGGTTCAAAGTGGAAATCTCCCCTGACCGCTGGGTCTGGAGCGGGTTGCGGACCGAACGCGGAACGCTGGGAATTGCCGCTTCGTGAAACACACATTCCACCCCCTGAACAGCCCGGGCGGCAACTTGCGGATCAGCTAAATCGCCTTCGATAAACTCAATATCGCTCAGAAATCCAGCCAGATTTTCCTTGTGGCCGGTGATGAGCGAATCCACCACCCGTACCTGATACCCACGCCCCAGCAATGCCTCGACAAGATGACTCCCAATAAACCCCGCTCCGCCCGTCACAAGTTGTTGTACCATATGGATTTCTGCTTTCT
>DAOQNB010000675.1:2564-4143 GCA_035335845.1 Acidobacteriota bacterium
GGTTACAATGCTATCAGCAAAGGCAATTCCTTTTCCAAAGACCTTTCCAACCAGAAACTTTTCCCAGGTAGCCGTTTTCCCAAGGCCAATGGTATAGTGGTGAATCCTTCATTTCTATATTAATCCAGATCACGCGAGGTATTGCATGACGCCACAACCATCCAGCGCAAGTGTCTCTTCACCCAAACAACGCACGAAAGGCGGAGTTCACGCTCCGGTTGCATTTGATGCCGACCTGTACAAAGCCCGCCGGGCGCAGGTTTTGGAACGGTTAGGCCGGAATACGCTGGTGCTTTTTAGCCCACCTGAAGCCCACCGCACCCACGATTTGAATTATCGCTATCGTCCGGACAGCGATGTGTATTATCTGACCGGATTTGATGAGCCAGAAACCGTCGTGGTGCTAACCAATGATCATCCGGAACACAAATTCGTGATGTTTGTCAGACCACGCGACGCGGAACGCGAAACCTGGGATGGCTTCCGGGCCGGGCTGGAAGGCGCGGTGAGCCGATATGGGGCGGATGTCGCCTTTCCGATCAGTGAGTTTTCATCGAAAATTGCCGACTACCTCAACAACGGCCAGACTCTGTACTACCGGTTTAGCCGCGATGAAGTCTTCAACCAGCATATTTTCAACGCCATGAAAGCTGCCCGATGGCGATCACATCGGAGCGGACATGCGCCAGATACGATTCGCGACACCGGATGCCTGCTTGGCGAAATGCGCCTCCGAAAAGATCCATCGGAACTGAATCGGATGCGAGTTGCCGGCGAAATTGCCGCTGAAGCTCACTGCGAGGCCATGCTGGCCGCGGCCCCAGGCAAATATGAATTTGAAATCGAAGCCGTGATTGAATATGTCTTTCGACGGCGTGGCGCGCTGGGGCCAGCCTATACAAGCATCATTGGGTCAGGCGCCAATGCTACGATTTTGCACTACAACACCAATGATCGGCTCATGGAAGATGGCGACTTGTTGCTAATTGATGCCGGTTGTGAGTTTGGCTACTACGCGTCGGACATCACCCGGACGTTCCCGGTCAACGGGAAATTTACCGATCCACAACGCAAGATTTATGAAGCCGTTTTGAAATCCCAACTGGCTTCAATTGATATGGTCAAACCAGGAAACCGCTTTATTGACTATCACAACAAGGCCACCGAAGTCCTGGTTGAAGAATTGCTCAAACTCGGCTTGCTGGAAGGCACGGTTGAGAAAAATCTGGAAGACAAAGCCTATATGAAGTTCTATATGCACCGCGCCGGGCACTGGCTTGGAAGCGATGTGCACGATGCCTGCAGCTATGTGGTCGAACAAGAAGACGATTTTGTGTCGCGCATCTTTGAGCCGGGAATGGTGGTCACGGTTGAACCAGGGCTCTACTTCCAAACCTCACTCGAAGGTGTTCCAGCCGAATATCTCGGAATCGGCATCCGTATCGAAGATGATGTCGTGGTCACTGAAACTGGCAATGAAATCCTGACGGCGGGTGTTCCGAAGTTTATTGATGAAATTGAAGCCCTGATGGCCCGAGGATAACCAGGGCTCAGGGCTGGGGGCTGAAGACATCGGGCT
>DAOQNB010000676.1:0-4142 GCA_035335845.1 Acidobacteriota bacterium
CGAAGTCTTAATTCCCGATTTTCAAGGCAACTGGGAGGCCCTTGAGATTGTGCTCGACGCCCGGCCCGATGTGCTCAATCACAATACAGAAACCGTCAAAGCCCTGTATAAGCGTGTTCGCCCAGATGCTCGCTATACCCAATCAATGGAATTACTTGAACGGGCTGCGGCCCACCGTTCAGCCGAGTTCCCACTCCTGACCAAGTCCGGAATTATGTGTGGTCTGGGCGAGTCTCGCGAGGAATTGCTGGAGACGATTCGAGATTTGCGCCAGGTGGATTGTGATATTTTGACGCTGGGACAGTACCTGCGTCCAAGCCTGCGCCATTTGCCGGTTGAACGCTTTTACACACCTGAGGAATTTGCCGAACTCAAGCAAATCGCTTTGGAGATGGGGTTCCGGTATGTAGAATCAGGCCCACTCGTTCGCAGTTCCTATCATGCACATCAACACCGACCTGAAGAAACCGGCGTCGTTGCCCCACCGGTTTTGCCCGTTGTGTCTCCTGATCCAGTACCACAACTGGTGACGCTGGGGGTCATTCGGCGCTCATCATAAGGGTTCCGGGTTCCGGGTTCCGGGTTCCGGGTTCCGGGTTCCGGGTTCCGGGTTCCGGGTTCCGGGTTTTCGAAGAGGCGCGGTTCAAAGCAACGGCGCCCTTACTTTTTGCCACCGTGTCATATACATACTCCCTTCAAAGCAATTTGGGCAGCGACAGATGATTTTCCTCTGTCGCTTTTTTGTCGTCAGGGTACACCCTGAACCCTGAACCCTGAACCCTGAACCCTGAACCCTGAACCCTGATCTTATGTCCCTCAGATTCAAATTTCTGCTCTATCTCATCCTGGCCCACGTGCTGTTTGCCGTCATTGGGGCGCGGGTGTTTTCAAAATATGGGTTATGGGTTTTTGCCGTGGAGGGGGTGTTTGTGATTTCCCTTGTGATTGGACTGCGGCTGGTCGGAGAGTTATTCAACACCCTCAATTTGATCCGGTCTGGTGCGCAATTCATTAAAGAACGTGACTTTACGACCAAAATTCGCGAAGTCGGCCAGCCCGAACTCGATCAACTGGTTGCCGTCTATAACCGAATGATTGACTCGCTCAGGGAAGAGCGGCTGCGGCTTCAGGAAAATAACTACTTTCTGGAAAAGGTGTTGTCGGCATCGCCTTCTGGGATTTTAACCCTCGACTTTGACAACCGGATCTCAATGGTCAACCCTGCCGCCGAGCGGTTGTTGCAAGCTGAGAAATCAACCCTGATTGGGCTGACTCTGGAGGCCGTTGACTCGACTTTTACCAGAGAACTTGGAGAGTTGAAACCCGGAGAGGCACGCGTCATCCCGTATCTTGGCCGTCGAAAAGTGAAATGCCACAAGTCGGAATTTATTGACCGGGGATTTCCACGCCATTTCATTGTGATGGAAGAACTGACTGAAGAGCTTCGCCAGACGGAAAAAGCGGCTTACGAAAAACTCATTCGATTGATGAGCCATGAAGTCAACAACACGATTGGTGCGGCAAATTCGCTCCTGCATTCCTGTCTAAACTACAAAGATCAGCTCCGACCCGATGACCAGGAAGATTATGAAATGGCGCTCCAGGTGGTGATTGACCGGACTGACCAGCTCAACGCTTTTATGCGGAGTTTTGCCGATGTGGTGCGGCTGTCACAGCCGAAACGTGAGGCATGCGAAATCCAGGTATTGCTGGAAACAGTGGCCCGGTTGCTCAAAGTCGAATGTGAGAGCCGCGCCATCACGCTGACGTGGGAAATCGAAGCCCAGTTGGGTCGAGTGAATCTGGATCGGGGGCAAATCGAACAGGTCCTGGTCAACCTGATGAAAAATGCAATTGAGGCCATTGGGGAAAACGGTCGGATTACGATTCGAACCGGGAAAAATCTGGGACGCCCGTTTGTGACGATTGAAGATACCGGCGCCGGGTTTCCTCCCGAAGTGAAAGCCAATTTGTTTTCACCATTTTTCAGCACCAAAGAGCATGGGCAGGGAATTGGACTCACGCTGGTTCAGGAAATCCTCGATAATCACGGGTTTGATTTTGCTTTGGAGAGTGAACCGGGAAGCCCAACCCGGTTCACTCTCTTTTTGAGCCAGAAGGCTGGTTAGGGCTGAAGAAGTCGGGCTGAAGAAGTTGGGCTGAAGGAGTCGGGCTGAAGAAGTTGGGTAGATGCAATTCAACGCAACCGCGTTCTGCCATTCGGTCACCTTGTCACTTTGTCGCCTGAAACCAGACTCTGCTTGCCAAAGGGCGGCGAAATGCGTTAAACCTAAGTCTCGCTTTTTCTACACGCAAAAATCCTTTCAATTGTCCTGTTCCCTGGCTGTTTTCAACTTTGTCAGTCCAACCGTCAACCCCAGTTCCGGTGGTTTTCTGCTGGATCTGCACGCATCGAAGCGGTCAGGAAGTTCACCCCGACGTCTCAAACAAGCAGCATTTGACCTTTGAATCTGGAGGACACCTCACATGGCGGCCAAAGACGCCCCCCCTCAATCCGGACATGCGCAGCCAATGCGTGCCAACCTGCAAGGCGCCCGCTTGCACCGGGCCAGTTTTATCGGCGCGAACCTCTCTGGAAGCAACCTGAGTCACGCTGATCTGACCGAAGCCAGGCTCATGAAAGCCAACCTGTCATCAACCAATCTGGCTGGAACCAATCTTACCCGGGCTGACCTTTCCGAAGCCCAATTTCATGCCGCTATTCTCTCTCAGGTTCAACTGATCGAAGCCAATTTAAGTCATACCAATTTTGATGAAGCGAATCTTTCCGGCGCCGACTTGACCGGGGCCAAATGTCCAACCGCCATTTTTAACCGGGCTCAAATGGGAAAGATCAAGGGCAGCGGTGCCAATTTTGATCAGGCGCAGTTTGCGGGTACGGTCCTTGATCAGGCTGATTTGCAAGGCGCCACATTGACCCAGGCCAATCTGACCCAGGCCTCGTTGGAAGGTGCCGATTGTCAACAAGCCAATTTGTCTGGAGCAAAACTGGATGGGGCCGTGCTCACCTACGCTCAGTTCAATCAAACCAACCTGAGCCAGACATCATTGGTGGGTGCCAATTTGCACAAAGCCAACCTGTCGGAAGCCAATTTTGACGGTGCTTCACTGGCTCAGGCACGGCTGGATGAAACAAATTTGACCAGGGTCACGCTCACCCAGGCGACTCTGGATGGCGCCAGTGCCAATCAGTCAATGTTGTCTGGCGCCAATTTGACTGGGGTGAAAGCGACTGGTACTTCACTGGTTGACGCCACGTTAGAGGGCGCCAATCTGACTGGGGCCAACCTTTCTGATGCCAATCTTTCAAACGCGAATCTTAAAGATGTGAATCTGACGGGTGCCACACTGGCCCGAACCAGCTTGACCGGAGCTGACTTGACGCGTGTGATGTTAGCCAGTGCCCGGTTGCAGGCCGCCAATTTGTCACAGGCCAACTTGCAACAGGTTCAGGCTGCTGGGGTTGATTTATCTGAAGCGATTCTGAACGAAGCCCAGGCTGTAAATTCGGTGTTTGACCAGGCTATTCTGGTGAATGTGCAGGCCGCCAAAATAAATTTGCAGGGAAGCTCACTTCAGCAGGCCAATGTGGAACAAGTCAATTTTTCACAGGCACAACTCGGTCAGGCCAATCTGGATGGGGCCAACCTCAATCGGGCCAATTTGGAAAAGGCTCAGGGGGCAAATATCCACTGCACCGGCGCCAAAATGACGGATATGGTCGCCACAGGGGCCAATTTCAGTGGTGGAAATTTTGAAGGCGCTGATCTGTCTGGGGCTGAATTAGCTGAAATCAATGCTCAAAACGCCTGGATGGCTGAAGCCCAATTGATTTGTGCCAATCTGGCCGGCGCCAATTTGCAAAATGTGAATTTTGCTGGTGCTGATCTTTCGGGCTGTAGCCTGGTTGGCGCCAATCTGTCTGGGGCCAATCTGTCTGGGGCTTCGTTAGAGAAAGCTGATTTAACCGATTCAAGCCTGGAAAATGCCATTCTGGCCGGCGCCAATTTGGAAGATGCCAATCTTTCAGGGGCAGATATGAACGGCGCCGATTTCTTCGGCGGAGATGCCTCGTGGGAGCCACCGCCACCGCCACCGCCGCCACCCGTGGCTGAACTACC
>DAOQNB010000677.1:0-4138 GCA_035335845.1 Acidobacteriota bacterium
CCATCAGTAAGATTTGCTGGTAACCTCAATTCTTTTACCCAGGCTGC
Organism: Acidobacteriota bacterium; assembly: GCA_035335845.1. Classification (GTDB taxonomy): domain Bacteria; phylum Acidobacteriota; class Blastocatellia; order Chloracidobacteriales; family Chloracidobacteriaceae; genus JACQXX01. The sequence continues at coordinate 48 of DAOQNB010000677.1, forward strand.
AAGGTCGTGGCTACCGCGTAAACTTTCATCAGATATGTCTTCCGTAGTCCTTAAGTGTTTTCTCGTTAAGTAAATTGACTTTACCCCACATTCAACTGCATAAAATAATAGTAAAAAATAAGACGGTCCAGTATTTGGGGATGCCGTAGCGGAATGTTTACTGAATGCTCTTTTCAACTCGCTAAAACCTGCAGGTATCATCCATTTTATCCTTTGGCTTTTATTTGGACTGAGGCAGGAAATCTTGTCTTTGCTCAGTTTGGGCTCAATTGATGAATGCCTGGGCATTATCCACAGATTTTAACGGAAGTGCAAAATCAATATTCCAAAGCAATAGGTTCTGATTTTTGGATACAGCTTGTTTCAAGTGCAAATCACTCTTCATTTCCCGCGCTCTGACCACATTTTGAGTGCTAAATCCACCAGCAACATCCAGAAATCAGGAACAGGAGTGTTCGGTGGCTGCCAGCGCGGTAATGCCTGACGCTTGGCGCCCCCGATATATTCTCCCCAAAGCTGGGGTGTTTGTTGGTATCGGCACTTGAAATACCGGTCAACATCTATTGAGTGGTATATGTAACCCTTTCCCCGAACAAGAATATCACGCCGAGTATTGATTGGATCCCAGGCAAGATGATGCTTGTCGCCAAACCCTTCGGCAATGTGGTCGAGGTGGCTGATGCGAACTCCATTGGTCCAAATTCGATGGCGTCCAACTGGAATTTTCCGATTGAGCCCAGGGAAATATTCCCGACTTCCCCAAAACCGCGAGTTTTCAAGCGGAAGCCACAGAAACAAAATCGGACGCTGGGCCCTGCGTTCAAAGGAAATTTCAGCCACCATCCGGGTTTTGCCGGAGCCGTAGAAAATGGATTTCTTCTCAACCGTTTCCTGGATTTTGGGATGAAAGCTCAGGATGCGGGTTCTGACCCGGAGAAAGCCTTCCTGCTCGTCTTTGGTGCAGGCGCCAAGCCACTCCAGGAGCTGCGAAGGTGGTGGTGGAACGTCAATCGGCGTGGCCGGGAGGTCAAGTTCCAGGTAGGGAATTCGTACTTTGCGAGGTTCGGTTGCCAGCCCTTCAAACAAATTGAGGAAAAACTGATCGGTTTCTTTCATCACCGCAAACCGAACAAATTCAATCTCAATCCGTGAAAATTCCTGGTCAATCCGGTTATGGCGATGGAAGGATGGTGCGACCGCAATCAAACGTGGCGGTTTCGACCAGTCTACTTGATCTGCAAAGGCTTTTTGTTCACGCAAATTAAAGAAGTATCGGTGGAGTTGTTGGACGACGTAGCGGTCTTCAGTATTTTTTAGCTCTACGATAGTCAGTCGCTGTAATTCATCAATGCCCACAATATCGCAGATTTCTTCAAGGCAGAAAAATTGACGGGCAACTGGCCGAAGCCCTAAAACTTCGTTCAGGTGATGCCAGACAAATTGTTCGAGCGCGGCTTCTGAAGCAAATTCCCAGCCGGTGCCGACTTTGCGTAAGGCTGACCCGGTTATTGCCGTAAGTGATTGATCCATTACCTGATGCCTTCCATTTTGTAACCAATATTCTTTCACCGTTTCGCGGCTTGTTGATTTATTTCTTCAATCCTGTGACTGACGCTACAGGTTAGCATTTTGCCACTGCTTCGCCGTTGACACCACACCTGACAGCACTGATTGGGAAAAACAGATGTGATCCACGAAGCAATGAAAAAAGTGTGACTAAGTTTTCCGCACTGTTTGAAGAAATTTTTGATACTGCAGCGCTGACGCTGGTGTATTTGGAGCTTCGAAGGTAACCAGTAAAATGCCATTATCACTGCAAAACACTGATTGGAAAAACAATATCGCTGCGTCCTGAGTTTGGGCACGTAACGTCCAGCAATCCAAATCGGTACTCTGTGACGCTTGTTCAAGTGGCTGGGTTACACATAATTCTGGGATATCAACCGCACGGAGCATAGCGTTGATGGCTCCATTCAGTACTTCTTGAACTATTTTTCCAGGATCTTCTGTTGGGTCAAAGCCTTCAACGGTTTTTCCTGAAATGATCAACTCTTCATCTTCAAACCCGTGAACGATCAGCCAGCCCCGATCATGGTCTGAGGACCACCTTTCTGGAAGGGTAAATTCAAAGCTGAGCCCAGGTTGAATCATGATCGGAGTTGCTGTTCAGGCTGAAAAGTTGACGAAATCCCACCCGTTACACTGCTGGTGACTTCCAGCGGTTTTCAGGCAGCCGCACCAGTTGGTGCCGAAAAATCCGGTTGCCGAAATAGACCCATACCGTAGCGCCGCTTTTGAGTGTGACTTCACGGCGAAGATACAGCCGGGGATGGTCTTCAAGCCAGTCAAGTTGAACCAGAACTTCCGGTGTGACCCGAAAGCGTTCACCGATGACCGATCCTTCGCCCTGACGGAGCGCCGGATACGGCCCGGCGGACCAGAGTTCGGCATGTTCGAGGATGTCTTCACCCAGAAATTCACAGCCAGCCAGGTGATGGTGGTTTGATTCACCCCGCATCAGCGTGCCGTAGACAAAGACTTCCACAAGTTCAATTCCATCATTGGACATAGTTCATACCGTTAAAAGGGCTGAAGGCTAAGGGCCTGGTGCCTGGTGTTTAGTGCTTGGTGCTTAAGAACCAATACTTTCCAAGAACCAGATGCTAACCACTAATCACTAATCACTTTCTTCATTCTTCATTCTCAATTCATCTCAGTTCACCCATTTGGTCGAAAAAAGAACACAAATCCGGCCTGATGGAGCGCCTGCATCTGCTCGACGGTTTCAGCGGAAAATTTCTGTTCCAACCATTCCCAGTTGATTCGGGAGATATCAAGTTCGTGCTGGTTGAAGTCCCACGGGTCAATTCCAAGACACTCAGCCAGCAATCGGCTTTGACCTGTTCCATCCACCTCGATGATATGGATGACCAGGCGTGTTCCAGGCTTGGTGTTCTGGTACTTGTCAGCCGGATAGTCCAGGCAGTCAACGATCTCGGGTTGAAAAAGCCCGATGGCGAGAATTTCAGCGGCCATTCCCATATTGATTGGGTCTCCACAGAAAGATTGAGATCAAGTTTAAGCAGACGTAGCGTTTTGCAGGTTCACGCTAACTTCCCCCCACAAATCTGTTTTTCTTTTTCTGAGAGTCAAGTAATCTGTTCACAGCCAAGGCTGTGCCTGGTTTCTATCTTGAATGTCCTGGAAGCTCAATTCCAGAAGAAAGGATGGGTTATGCCAACAATTGGAACCAATTTATATGGTGGTGTCGAACCTGTTGGGAAAACACAGATTAAAACCATGTTTTTTATGATTGGATACCTGCCTCTATCCGCCCTTGATAGCTATTACTACATCGTGGGCTCTGAACGACCAGCGGATAACCAGCCATTGTTTGGTCTTCGTGATCAATTTCTGGCGGTCCGTTTAGAAAGACCGTATCCAAAATCCGTCAAGTTTGGATATTTACGTTCGTGGTTTGCCGCGATCTCAGGAATGGTGTCACTTGTTTTCCTCGCTCAGATATTTGGAAAGCCGTTTGTTGAAGGATTGGCTTTTACCTTGCTGAGTGCTGGTGTCTGGATAAGTTCGATCATTGTTTGGATCTGGGCCATTTCTGCCGGCAACAAAGTGGAAAATGATCAGGATAGATTGATCCGAACGATAGCCGATAAAATCTTAGGGATTGCGCTTGACCCGAAATACATTGAGATTACAGCCAAAACATCAATCAAAGACCATTTGAAAGAAAAAATGAAAGCCGAAAACCGTGAAGAGTTGGACTCTACGCGGTTAAACGCCAATCATCCGCGAACTCTGGCTTTTCACTTGTTGCTTGCACGCTGCTTACAACAGCCTCAAGCACGTGATACCGGAGAAATACTTCGCTTGATAGAGATACTCAAACCTCATTATCCAGGCAACTAAATTGGAAAACTCTCTGCCAGTTGCATTTTTGAAGGTAAGGCAAAGGTATTTTCTATGGGAATGTTTCTGGTACTTTGAATTTCACCCATTCAACAGGTTCTTTCTGGCGAAACCTCAGGTAAAATGGAAACTCACCCGTTTTCCGACAGGTCATCCAAAACAGA
>DAOQNB010000678.1:0-4137 GCA_035335845.1 Acidobacteriota bacterium
GACACAGAGGAACACAGAGGAAAATCAATCAACCGAACCCTCTGTGTTCCTCTGTATCCTCTGTGCCCTCTGTGGTGAAAAAATGATGAGGTTATTTAATTTTCATTCCTAAGCACCAGGCACCGATCACTTTAGAATTTTTCAGCGACGGATTTTGCCTGCAGGAACAGCAACAAATAATCACGGCCACCAGCTTTTGAATCGGTGCCAGACATATTGAAGCCGCCAAACGGGTGCACATCAACCAGCGCGCCGGTGCATTTGCGGTTCAGGTACAGATTGCCGACGTGGAAATCCACCCGGGCACGTTCCAACCGTTCACGACGCTGCGAATACAGCGCCCCGGTCAGACCAAATTCGGTGTTGTTGGCAATGTCGAGCGCATTCTCAAAATCTTTGGCTTTGATCAGTGCGAGCACCGGGCCAAAGATTTCTTCCTGTGAAATCCGCGCCTGCGGGTCAACATCCGCAATCACGGTCGGCTGGATAAAATACCCGTTGCCGGCTTCTTCGAGTTTGCCACCACCCGCCACCACGCGGCCTTCGCCTTTTCCAATTTCGATGTATTCAAGAATCGAAGCATAGGCGCTCTTGCTCGCGACCGGGCCGGTGAAGTTGCGTGGGTCCGTGGTGGGACCGACTGTCAATTTCTGGGTGCGTTCCACGACGCGCTCAACCACGGCGTCATAGACGTCTTCAACAATCACCGCACGCGAACAGGCTGAACACTTCTGACCTGAGAACCCAAACGCCGCCGCCACAATCCCTTCGGCTGCCGCATCGAGATCAGCGGTTTCATCCACGACAATCGTGTCTTTTCCACCCATTTCCGCCACCACGCGCTTGATCCAGAGCTGACCCGGAGAGCGTTTCGCAGCCAGGGCGTTAATCCGCAAGCCAATTTCCATCGAGCCGGTAAAGGCAATAAAGCGCGTTTTTGGATGTTCCACCAGAAAATCACCAACCGCACCGCCGCTGCAGGGCAGGAAATTCAAAACACCAGCCGGAAGCGAAACCTGTTCGAGCAATTCCGCAAATTTGGCGGCAATCACTGGTGTGTCGCTGGATGGTTTGAGCACCACGGTGTTTCCAGCCGCAATCGCCGCCGTCGTCATCCCAGCCATAATCGCCAGTGGGAAGTTCCAGGGCGGAATCACCACGCCAACTCCGAGCGGAATATAAAATGCCTGATTGACTTCGTTGGGTAATGGCGAAGGCGTCACGCCAATCGGCTCGCCAAAGCGCACTGCTTCACGGGCATAAAATTCCATAAAATCAATGGCTTCCGCCACGTCGGCATCGGCTTCGGGCCAGCTTTTGCCGATTTCATACACCAGCCAGGAGGACCAGAGCATTTTTTCGCGACGCATTTTGGCAGCGGCGGCCAGCAGATATCGGGCCCGGTCTGCCGCCGGCACCCGTCGCCAGCTTTGAAAAGCGGTCGTGGCTGATTCAATTGCTTTGTCGGCCAGTTCACGCGTGGCCCGGTGGACACTGCCAATCAATTCATCTGTTTTGGCCGGGTTGATTGACTTGAGCAAATCGCCGGTGGTGTAGCGTTCGCCACCAATGATCAATGGGTATTCACGACCCAACTGGCCAGCAACGCTATCGAGCGCACGTTGCATTTCGTTGGCATGAATTTCTTTCGAAAAATCAGTAAATGGTTCGTTCCGAAAGGGTGCAATGGTAAAGGTCATACAAAGGTCTCCGAAAGGTTTGAAAACAACTTCATCAATGAAAAAAGGAAGTATGCGTCAGCGTCAGAATGACGCTGTGCTCGATGAAGAAAAGTGGCTTTGTTTAATATCGTGCTTCGATTTTTTTTGCCAGTCTTTTGCGCCGCCAACCAAAGTTGCACGACTTTTTGACTGGACAAGACGTCTCAGGTGCAGACTCCCCCTGGCCCTGCCTGAAAACATTTTTCAACTCGACTCAAACCATAAAAGAAGGATGTTCAAAATGTTGCGCGCTGTTTGTCAAAGCCAGAGGTACATTATTTATCTCGGTCTTCTGTTGTTTCTGAGTGTCTGGACGCTGATTTCGGTGAAATTGGCCGATGCACAAACCGTTCAGCTTTCGGTCGTCAATGGCAGCAAAAGCCCACTCGTGACACCTGGGCAAACCGTCCATATCTGGGCAAATGTCCACCTGCCTGGACAGGTGTTTGAGCGGTGGGAGGGAAATTCGGAACTGCTGGCCGACCCTCTGGCCGCCCATACGACACTGGTGATGCCGGCCAGAAATGTTGAACTGATCGCCCGCTTCAAACCAGCGGCTGACTGGACACCAACCGAAGAGCGGATCAACGGCAGCCGGGTGTTTTCTTATTTTCCCCAACCCCATCGTGGTGTGATTACGCTCTATCACGGGAGCGGCGGGAGTGCGACCAGTTGGACTGATGGTCGTGGTGCCCCGGAAAATCTGCTCTTTTGTCGCGATGCGGTGGCGGCTGGATTTGCGATTGTGGCAACTGAAAGCCAGAATCGGGTGGACAAACAATGGAATAGCCGTGGGACCAACAATGACGATGTCGAAAATATCCAGACCATTTTAGAAACGTTCAAAGCGCGTGGCGAAATGCGACCTGATGCCCCAGTGTTTGCCGTTGGAATGTCAAATGGCGGCGGGTTTTCACCGCTTGTGTCTGCGTTGCTTGGGTTTCGAGCAACTGCCATTTTTTGTGCTGCCGGGTACGACGCGGTGATTGAGCAAACCCAGGTTCCGACCATCTGGTGTCTGGCTGAAAATGATCAGATCGTGAACAACAGCGATGCCGTGACCAATTTTGGCGTCCTGAGCGGCAGAAAAGTTCCAGCCGAACTGTACACCAACGGTGCGTCACCAGTATTTCCGCTTCGGTTTGCCCGGATCGAAGGCATGAGCGAAGCTGATTCGACTGAATTCTACACCCGGCTCAAAAACAACGGGTTCCTCGATGACCAGGATTTCCTGGAATCATCGCCTGCCGCCTCAAACTGGGAGCGGCTTTTGGGCGAGTACACCCCGTTTCGCAACGGCATCGAAGACGAATTGAATGTATGCCGTGCCAGCCATAAGTTCTTCAGCGACTTCAATCATAAAGTCCTGCTCTTTTTCCAGCGAGCCGCCACCGGAGACACCGAAAGTCCGGTTGTGTCAGAGGTTCGCACCTCAAAAGGAAAAATCATCCGCAAAAAAGATGCCACGGTGACTATTACCTGGCGCTCAACTGACAATGTTGGGGTTGAATCTCAGGATCTGGCCTTTGCCGGGGACGGGGCAACCTTTACCACACCTGTGGCTTCTGGATTGACAGGAAGCACACAGTCGTTTTCCTGGTCAATCCCCACCAATCTGGCAAAAACCAAGACAGGCCGGTTGAGAGTGCTCGCTCGGGACACAGCGGGTAACAGCGGTGAAGCCACCACTGACGGGGTATTGATCATTCGATGACCCAGGTGCCAATCGTTTCCTTCGTTGTGCTCTGTGAGATTTCAGTCATCTCACAGAGCTTTTTGTTTTCCTGTCCGCACCTGATGTCTCTCACCACAGGCTTTAAACCACAGATCTTTCACCAGATCAGGAAGCCATGCTAGAGTGTGAGGTTCTCTTCCAACCCTGAATTTTTTCATTTTCTTATGACTGATTGGGTTGAATACCCCTGAACATTGAAAGCTAAAAACGGCCCTGCCGTTGACATAGAGGAGTTTTTTGCAATGCGTTTGACCAAATTTTTGATGACCGGAATGATATTGATGATCCTGATTGTCGGCGGCTTTTCGCCAGTGCTGGCAACAACCGCCGTTCAAACCAGCGGCCCTAATCTGGCAGTGGTTGAATCAATGAAGACCAAACTGTCACTTACCCCCGACCAGGCCACCAAAATCAAAGACATCCTGACCAAAAGCTATGAGCAATCTGAAAAAGACCGGGCTTCGGCGGCTGGAAATAAAGAAGCGTTCAAAAAGCTGAACAAAACCCGGAAAAAACAAACCAAAGAACAAATCAAAGCAGTCCTGACCCAGGATCAAATCGCGAAGTTTGATCAGGTCAAGTCTGATTTGAAATCTGCCTTGAAACCGAAAAAAGCCTGAGAACCGGGGCTGAAGAAGTCGGGCTGAAAAACATCGGGCTGAAGAAGTCGGGCTGAAGAAG
>DAOQNB010000679.1:0-4130 GCA_035335845.1 Acidobacteriota bacterium
TGACGACGCTGGAGTTGGGCCAGTAGATCCAAAAACAGGGGCAGTAAGGGCGTACATGAGAATTCCAATGACGATAAATCGCATAGAAAACCTCCTCGAATCAATATCTTGAGTGAGATATTCATTTCAAAAGCAGTTGAATACCAGACTCAATCCACTTTGATTATTTTCAGAATGATATGCGATGTGCTGCGAACCAATTTCACCCAAAAAGGCACACGCAATATAGAGAAGTTTTGGGGAGTTACTGAGAATATAGGAAGAATGAGACAATGTACCAGATCATTACAGCTTTCTTCAAAAAAATTCATGTTTTTGAAGAAAGCTGTTGGTCAAAACGAGGAACCCCTGCCACTACACTCCAGTCTTCGGGTTAAATAACCTGCATCACATCAGAAAGTGGTTTTTTGGTGATGTCGGGTACCCGGGCGCCTTCGGCTGGGTAGCCAACCGGAATCAAGACATACGGCTTTTCATTTTTCGGGCGACCCAGGATTTCAGTTAAGAACTTCATCGGGTTAGGCGTATGGGTTAAAGTCGCCAGGCCAGAAAAGTGCAGCGCCGCCAGCAGAAACCCAACTGCAATGCCAACTGATTCATTGACATAATAGTGCTTGATATGACGTGGTTGACCACCCTCAGTTTCAGGCGGAGCAAGGTCGTAGTCAATTTTAAAGACCACGATCAAATACGGGGCAATTTCCAGAAACTCTTTGTGCCAGTCAGTTCCAAGCGGCGCCAGGACCTGCAACCAGTCATCCGGAAAGCGATTGCCGTAATTTTCGCGCTCTTCGGCTTCGGCGGCCAATCGAATCTGGCGTTTAATGTCGGCATCCTGCACCACGACAAACCGCCAGGGTTGCTGGTTGGCACCCGACGGTGCGTGGGCGGCTATGTGAATCGCTGATTCGATCAATTCAAATGGTACCGGGTCAGGCGCAAAGTCACGCACGGTGCGTCGGGTCAGGAGCCGGTCGTGAAAGGCTTTGGCTTCGGCGAGCTGAGTTTCAAGCGGAAGTTTCTGAAAATTGAGCGGCAAGAATTGATAGAGATTTGGTTTGATCATACGGTGAGGCTTCTTTTCATCGGAAATAAAATAGAGTCAACCAGCCCAGAATTCACATTCGTGAAAAACTATTCGTCAAGTGGCTGAAAAAAGGGTAAAACTCTCCGCACTCAAAAGCCAAACAGATTCGAAGAAAATTTGGAGCGCGGCTCACCTGACGTCGCTTTCCAGAGACGAGGGAAATTGAATGAAACCGCATATTTCAGTTGTTACGGCACTCTTGTTGCTGGGGTCGTGGTCTGCTCCGCCAGTCTTGGCCCTGACAGCCCGGCCTCATCTTGAGACCGCACAGGAAAAGTCTGAATCACCAGCATCGCTGGCGAAATTGCCTAATGGCATCGAGCGGGTCACTTCGCTGGCGGGAATTACCGAATATAAACTGGCCAATGGCCTCAAAGTCCTTTTATTTCCTGATCAATCCAAACAGACGATCACGGTGAATATGACCTATCTGGTCGGTTCCCGGCACGAAAACTACGGCGAGACCGGCATGGCGCACCTGCTGGAGCACATGCTGTTTAAAGGAACGCCCAAACATCCAAACATTCCTGAAGAGCTTGATAAGCGCGGTGGTCGTTACAATGCCACCACTTCGTATGATCGAACCAACTATTTTGAAATTCTGCAGGCAACCGATGAATCGTTACGCTGGGCACTCGAACTCGAAGCTGACCGGATGGTCAATAGTTTTATTGCCAAAAAAGACCTCGATTCAGAAATGACGGTTGTGCGCAATGAGTTTGAGTTGGGCGAAAACAGCCCGTTCAGTATTTTGATTGAACGGATTCAGTCAACGGCCTATCTCTGGCACAACTATGGCAATTCAACCATCGGCGCTCGTGAAGATATTGAAAAAGTTCCGATTGAGCGGCTGCAAGGTTTTTATCGAACCTACTATCAGCCGGACAACGCCGTTTTGTTGCTGACTGGGAAATTTGATGAAGCGAAAGTGTTGACCTACATCAACGAAACCATGGGTCTGATTCCAAAGCCACTCCGGGCACTCCAAAACACCTACACCCTGGATCCGGTGCAGGACGGTGAACGAGCGGTTACCGTGCGCCGCACAGGTGATATTCAGATTCTGGCGGCTGCCTATCACATTCCGGCTGGCAGTCACGCTGATTTTGCGGCGCTTGAGTTACTTTCAACCATTTTGGGGGATACACCGTCAGGTCGCCTGCACAAGGTTCTGGTCGATAGCGGGAAGGCGACAGGTGTTTTTGGATCTAATTTTCAATTGCGCGAGCCTGGGCTGGCTGCTTTTGGGGCTGTGGTACCCAAAAACCAGTCGCTGGATGAAGTTCGTGATCTGTTCCTGAAGGCACTTGAACAGATTACGGCCCAGCCGATTACAGCCGAAGAAGTCGAGCGCGCCCGGTTGCAAGCGCTCAAAAATGTCGAATTGACAGTGAATTCTTCCGACCAGTTTGGTCTTGAACTCAGCGAGTGGATCGCGATGGGAGACTGGCGGCTCTTTTTTCTCCATCGCGACCGGTTGAAAAAGGTGACGATTGATGATGTCCAACGCGTCGCCAATACGTACCTGATTGCGTCCAATCGCACGCTCGGGACATTCATTCCGACTGACAAACCAGTCCGGGCTGAAATTCCAGCTTCGCCGGATGTCGCAAAACTTCTGGAAGGATTCAAAAGCGATGATCTGGTTGAAGCCGGTGAAGTCTTTGAACCAACACCCCACAACATTGAATCACGTGTGGTGCGCAGCGAAACCAAAGGTGGGATCAAACTGGCGTTGCTGCCAAAGAAAACCCGTGGCGGTATTGTGATCGGTAATTTACGCCTGCACCTGGGTTCAGAAAAAACACTGACTGGTCGGGACCTGGCGGGCGAGCTGGTCGGCCAGATGCTGATGCGCGGCACGAAAAAACACACCCGCGAGCAACTTCAGGATGAACTTGACCGGTTAAAAGCCCGATTAGGTGTGTATGGCGGGGCCACGGCGGTGATTGCCTCGTTTGAAGTTCCCCGTGAAAATCTGGCTTCACTGATGGCATTGATTACAGAAATTCTGCGCGAACCAGCCTTTCCCGCCGCTGAGTTTGAGAAGCTCCGCCAGGAAAGCATCACCGATATTGAATCAAGTCGCAACGAACCAGAAGTCCTGGCTGAAATCGCCCTGAGTAAACACCTCAACCCCTATCCCAAAGGGCATATCAATTATGTGGCGTCACCAGAAGAGCAAATTGCAGACTTAAAAGCCCTCAAACTGGCGGATGTCAAAAAATTCCATGCTGATTTTTATGGTGCGTCTTTTGGAGAAATGGCGGCAATTGGCGATTTTGACTCAAAAGAAGTCGAATCTTTAATCGAGACCCAGTTTGGCGATTGGAAAAATCCAATCCCATTTGAGCGAGTTGCCGATACCTTTCAATCGGTATCACCAATCAACCAGATTTTAGAGACCCCAGACAAAGCCAACGCCATTTTTGTCGCAGGGCTGCCGCTCAACCTGCGCGATGATGATCCGGATTACCCGGCACTGGTGCTTGGAAATTACATTCTGGGTGGAAGTGGCACGCTCAATTCACGGCTAGGCATTCGGATTCGTCAAAAAGAAGGGTTGAGCTACGGGGTGTATTCAACTCTGTATGCTGACTCATTTGATAAAACCGGGTTGTTTGAAGTATCAGCCAGTTGCGCTCCTCAAAACGTCAAGCAGCTTGAAGTTGCTTTTCAGGAAGAAATGACCCGTACGCTCAAAGACGGCTTTAAACCAGAAGAAGTCGAAGCCGCCAAAGCCGGATACCTTGAATCACGTAAAGTGTCCCGCGCCCAGGATCGTGAACTGGCTGGTCGGCTGGGCTCATATCGCTACCTCAACCGGACCTTTGCCTGGGATGTTGAATTTGAAGCCAAAATCCAGGCATTGACGCCGGATCAAATTGTGCAGGCCCTGCGCAAGCATCTTGATCCAACCAAAATTTCAATTGTGAAGGCTGGGGATTTTGCGAAGAAGAGTCAGTAGATAATGAGTCAGTAGTCAGTAGTCAGTAGTCAGTAGATAAAACCCGGATCGTTGAATCCGTGGAATTCTTGAAAA
>DAOQNB010000680.1:0-4129 GCA_035335845.1 Acidobacteriota bacterium
CCGTCTTCATTCCCGATGATGAGCGTGTGAGCCATCTGGATAAACAGGCCGACTTCGACCACGCCGGGCATCATTTTGATGGTTCGTTCCAGGGCTGGAGCATCGGTAATCGGGTAGAAATCGCAATCCAGAATGTAATTGCCGTTGTCGGTCACATAGGTCTTCGGCTCCGCCTCTTTGGTCTGCCGCAAGGTGTACTTGCCACCCAGAGCCGTGATGCGATGGGCGACCACTTCCCAGCCAAAGGGAACAACTTCGACCGGGAGCGGAAACTTGCCCATCTGCTCAATAACTTTGATTGGGTCAACGATACAAACCTGGCGTTTCGTCAACGAAGCCACAACTTTTTCACGCAAGAGCGCGCCGCCACCACCTTTGAGCATGTCGAACCGGCCATCAATTTCATCGGCGCCATCAATGGTGATATCTATGTGGTCAACTTCGCCGAACCCAACCAGCGGAATTCCCAGGCTCTGGGCCAGTTGGGCGGAGGCTTCAGAGGTTGGAATGGCCGTGATGTGCAGCCCTTCGCTGACCCGTTTGCCTAAATGCTTGATCATAAATGTAGCCGTTGAGCCAGTTCCTAAGCCGACAACCATGCCTTCCGTGACCAGGTTTGCGGCAAAAACCCCGGCCACTTCCTTTGGATTGTGTGTGGTCATGAGGAAAAATCCTTAATTGAATTGAGAGTCGTGAAAAAGAATTGACAGGATGTGATTTTTCGCTAGCGTTGGCACGCATCCTAGCGCAGTCATTTTGTGTCTGCAATCGCTGGAGAGAATGAAGAATGAAGAATGAAGAATGAAGAACCAAATAGTGGTTAGTGGTTAGTGGTTAGTGGTTAGTGGTTAGAAATCAATACTTTCGATGAAGAACAAAACCCAAACACCAAACACCAGGAGTTTTCTGCATTCTCAATTCTTCATTCATCATTCCCAATTCTTCATTCATCATTCTCAATTCTTCATTCTTATGCGTGTTGTCGTTCAACGAGTTACCAGATCGGCTGTTGTGGTTGATGGCGTTGTTGTTGGTCGCTGTGGTCGCGGTCTCAATATTTTGCTGGGCGTAAAAATTGGCGATACCCAGGCCGAAGCTGAATGGCTGGCCAACAAAGTTGCCAATCTGCGCATTTTTGAGGATGACCACGGAAAAATGAACCGCTCTTTGCTTGAAATTCAGGGAGAGGCCCTCGTTATTTCCCAGTTCACTCTCTATGGCGATGCCCGCAAAGGTCGTCGCCCGGCGTTTACTGATGCTGAAGCACCGGAGAAAGCTTCGAAGCTGGTTGATTATTTTGTCGAAGTCCTTCAAAAAATGGGGCTTCGGGTTGAAACCGGGGTCTTTGGAGCGTTTATGGAAGTTGAAATTCACAATGATGGCCCAGTCACAATCCTGCTTGAAAAAGACCCTGAACCCTGAACCCTGAACCCTGAATTTTATTGCAGTGTGCTATGTCAATTCTGTTGAAAACGGCGTTATTGCTGGCGCTTTCCAATATCTTCATGACCTTTGCCTGGTATGGTCATCTCAAAAACCTGAACCATAAAAAGTGGTACATCGCGGCCTTTGTGAGTTGGGGAATTGCCCTGTTTGAGTATTTGATTCAGGTTCCAGCCAACCGGATTGGCCACACTGAGTTTACGGTCTCCCAGCTCAAAATTTTGCAGGAAGTGATTGCATTGATGGTCTTTGCTCCATTTGCAATCTTTTATTTAGGGCAACCGCTCAAACTGGACTATTTGTGGGCCGGGTTGTGTTTACTTGGGGCGGTGTACTTCATTTTTCGTTCGTGACGGCATCAGGTGGAAGACATCGGGCTCAGGACTTGGGGCTGAAGACCTCGGGCTGAAAACATTGAGTTGAAGAACTGGTTTTCTTTCATCCCTCATCTTTCATCCCTCATCCCTTCGATTGCCCCAAGCCCCAGGTCTTAAATTGCCGGAGCACACAGAACAAACACGTGACGCCCTCTTTACATGCTGTGCTAAGATGCCAGCGGCTGTCACTTCGGTTAGTTTTCATTCCCTGAAAAAGAAAATATTCACAAACGCTCACGATTCACTTGCCGTGGTGCTTAGAGGTTGATGCGGTTTTGGTTCCCACCTGGATTTCTCCAATGGGCTTGACCAGATGTTGTGATCCAGGAATTGGACTGGTATTCAACCTCAATCTGCTTCCCCAAACAGGTAAATCCGTGCATCCTGCATCTTGTTATGGACTTTGAATGAGGGTTGGCTATGGTTGCGAGCATTGAAAGCCTTTTGCGTGATCCGCGCATGGCTGGAGCGGATCAATTAGTTTTGCAAGCCGGGAAACATCCAATCGTCATGAATTCCTCTGGAATTACTGACCTGACTCGAACGCAACTGAGTCCGTTTGACATTTTTAAGTTGTTATCCCCGATTATTCCGGAGGATAAAAAAGCCGCGCTGATGAGTCAGCCGACCACGCAATTCCAGGTCAATGTCTCTGGCGCTGGCCCGTTTGATGTAACGGTCTCAAAAGAGGGCGGGGCCATGAAAGTGACGTTCCGCCCGTTAGGTGGCGGCTCTGTGGGCAGTGCCCCACCACCACCGGCGCCGCCGCCGATGTCCGCGCCTACGCCACCACGCGCTCCATCCGGGTATCCGTCTCCGGCACCTTCTGGTGGCGTGGCTTACTCTCCGACTTCCCCGTCGGGGGGGTTAGCGCCACCCTCAGCTCCATCAGCTTCAAGTTTTCGGCCTCCACAGACGCCGTTGCCAACTCCACCACAACCGCCGTCTCATTTTTCACCACCGCTTCAACCACGGACCCCCACACCGCCGGGTGGTTTTTCCTCCCCCCCAACTTCGCGTCCGACTGGTGGCTCTCGTCGCCAGGGACCGTTGGAAATGGATAAGTTTTTTCAAAAGCAACTGGACCTCAAGGCTTCGGACCTGCACCTGTCCACTTCTGCGCCGCCAATGTTGCGGTTGGATGGGGATATGGTTGTGATGGAAGGGTTTGCGGATTCACTCACGGCTGAAGATACCGAGCGGATGTTGTGGGAGTTGATGCCTGACAAGAATCGGGAAGAATTCAGCCGCCGCAATGACACTGACTTTGCCTATGAATATGGCACCATTGCCCGTTTCCGCTGCAACATCTTTCGTGATCGAAAAGGGATGGGCGGGGTATTCCGGGTTATTCCAAGCAAAATCCTGACTGCCGAAACCCTGGGATTGTCGCCTGAAATTCTCAAGCTGTGTTATTTGACCAAAGGACTGGTGGTGGTAACAGGGCCAACTGGAAGCGGAAAGTCAACCACCCTGTGCGCCATGGTTGACTATGTTAATCGCAACCGAAGCGACCATATCATCACGATTGAAGACCCGATTGAATTCACCCACGAAAACAAAAAATGTCTGATTAATCAGCGCGAAGTTCACAACCATACGTCTTCTTTTAAAGACGCGTTGCGGGCTGCATTGCGCGAAGATCCAGATATTGTCCTCGTCGGCGAAATGCGCGACCTGGAAACGATTGCGATTGCGATTGAAACGGCTGAAACCGGCCACCTTGTGTTTGGAACGCTGCATACGTCAACGGCACCGTCCACCGTGGACCGGATCATTGACCAGTTTCCCGCTGACCGGCAGGCACAAATCCGGGTGATGCTCTCTGAATCACTCAAAGGAGTCATTGCACAGACATTGTGTAAAAAGAAAGGTGGTGGGCGGATTGCTGCCCTCGAAGTCCTGATCATTGATTCAGGGGTTTCCAATCTGATTCGTGAAGGGAAAACCTTCCAGATTCAATCAGCGATGCAAACTGGAAAGATGAAAGGAAATGTGCTCCTCAATGATGCCCTTTTTGATCTGGTGCGCCGTCGGCTTGTTGAACCACAGGAAGCTTATATGAAGGCGGTTGATAAAGGGAATTTCGAAACCATGCTCAAACGCGCCAACATGGACCTTTCATTCCTCAATCCTTCCGCTCAGCAGGGTGGCAATGCCAATTCATAAGGTTGAAAAATCTTCGGGCTGAAGAAGCCGGGCTGAAGACCTGGGGCTGAAGAAGCCGGGCTGAAGAAGCCGGGCTGAAAACATTGGGCTGAGGGTTAAAAAAATGGGATTTCAATCCTCAGCCCGTTTTCTTCTGCCCC
>DAOQNB010000681.1:0-4112 GCA_035335845.1 Acidobacteriota bacterium
CGGAACCCGGAAGCGCGGAACCCGGAAGCGCGGAACCCGGAAGCGCGGAACCCGGAAGCGCGGAACCCGGAAGCGCGGAACCCGGCCACCCAGTCACACCAACCGCTCCAATGCCGTCCGGAGGGTTCCCGTAATCGGCACGGACTTGCGGGTCTCACGGTCAACAAAGACGTGAACAAAGTACCCGGTGGCAGCGGCAGTCGGTACATTGTGTTTGAAGATGGCCAGTTCATACCGGACGCTTGAATTCCCCAGCTTTCCGACCCGGAGGCCAACTTCGATCATTTCTGGAAAGGCCAGCGACTGCATAAAGCGGCAATGTGATTCGGCGGCCAGTCCAATCACGGCACCAGCCGCAATATCAAGCCCGCCTTCGGCAATCAGGTACTGGTTGATGGCCGTGTCAAAGAACGCATAATACAGCGCATTGTTGACGTGTCCGTAAATGTCATTGTCCATCCAGCGGGTTTGAATGGATAAAAAATGGCGATACTCCTCGCGGGTAATTTCAGGTTTTGGATCCATAGTGAGAAAAGATGACACCACCTGGGGTTCGGCGTTGCGGATTCTTGGATTAGAAAATAGTCACGTAGTTCGATCAAATAAACTTGGCGAACTACTGACTACTGACTACTGACTACTGACTGATTGAAAGTAACGATTTGGCGGACAGCCTGCGCCTGGGCCAGCCGGTCAAATCCAAGGTTGATTTCGTCGAGTTTCAAGGTGTGGGTGTGCAGTTTGTCAACCGGCAGGATTCCAGCCTGATACATATTGATAAACCGGGGAATATCGCGGCGCGGGACGGATGAGCCCATGTAAGAACCTTTGACCGTCCGTTCTTCAAGCGTCAGGCTGACTGCCGAAATCGAGAATTGTTTACCTGGGTGTGGAAGCCCAATCGTGATCGTGGTTCCACCACGCCCGGTTGCCTGATATGCCTGGATCAACACCGTTTCGGCGCCCACGCTTTCAAACGCATAGGCGGCACCGCCACGGGTTATTTCTTTAATTGCCACCACTGGATCATCCTGACCGGCGTTGACCGTATGGGTTGCCCCAAGCTCATGCGCCAGTGTCAGTTTGTCATCTACGCGATCAACCGCAATGATGGGATAGGCGCCAATAGCTCTGAGCCCCATCACGACACTGAGCCCAACGCCGCCCAATCCAAACACGGCAGCCGATGTTCCAGGCTCAACCCGGGCTGTGTTGACCACGGCACCGACGCCGGTCATCACGGCACATCCAAAAAGGGCTGCCATTTCGAGTGAAACGGAAGGGTCAATTTTCACCAGTGATTCCTGGGCGGCAACAGTAAACTGTGAAAAGGCTGAGACCCCAAGGTGGTGATAACACCGGCGAGATTCCGAATCGGTAAACCGGCAGCCTCCTGAGAGAAGTGTCCCGGCGATGTTGGCCCGGGCACCAAATTCACACAGCGCCCCTCGTCCCGAAGCACAATAGAGGCAGTGGCCGCAGACCGGAACAAAACTAAACACCACGTGGTCTCCCGGCGCAAATTCGGTGACTTCCGGCCCAACTTCGCGGACAATCCCGCTGGCTTCGTGGCCCATCACCATCGGCATAATGCGTGGCCGCGAGCCATCCACAACTGACAGATCCGAATGGCACAACCCGGCGCCAACAATTTCAACCAGGACTTCGCCTGATTCAGGCCCAGCCAGGGTCAGTTCATCAATCACCATCGGCAGACTGTGGGCAAAAGGCTGTGACCGGCCCATTTCATAGAGAACAGCAGCTTTTGTTTTCATGGTTTTCCTTGTGATTCAAAAAAGAAGATGTCGGCTGGCTTTTCAATTGCAAATCAGGGGTTGGAACAAATAGCATTTTGAAGGAGTCAAACTCAAATTGAATACCAGTTAGTAGCCAGTAGTCAGTAGTCAGTAGTTCGCTAAGTTTATTTGATTGAATTACTTAGTTGTTGACAAATATAAAAGTTTCATTGCGAATTGGTAAGCACCCTGTCCTAAGTTTCCTGAGCGATTGAATTTGGTAAGTGCTTGATTTTTTCCGTGTTTTCCGTGTTTTCCGTGGTTAAAATGCCTGAAAATTTTCGGTAAGGTACTTATAACTCTAAGGATCAATTATGTTTTCAAAAGCAATTGTTCGCAAACCAGGGGCCACCTTCGCCCAGGGAATTACCACTTCAACCGCCGGCACACCCGATCTTGAGATGGCGTTGACTCAACATCAGCGGTATCGCGAAGCATTGCACGCCTGTGGCCTGTCGTTGACGGTATTGGAAGCAGATGACCAGTTTCCTGATTCGACGTTTGTTGAAGATACAGCAATTCTCACGCCGTACTTTGCTGTCATCTCTCGCCCTGGCGCCAGCAGCCGGCAGGGTGAAGCTCAGAGAATGGCAGAAGTTCTGGCCGACCACATCCATACCCTGTATGCCATCACTGCCCCTGGAACGGTTGACGGAGGCGATATTTGCCAGGTCGGCCACCATTTTTTCATTGGTATTTCCGAACGTACCAACGAAGCCGGGGCGAAACAACTGGCCGAATTTCTGCGGCTGGCTGGCTATAGTTCTTCGACGATTGATATTCGGCCAATCCCCGGCCTGTTGCATTTGAAAACGGGGCTTTCCTATCTGGAACACCAGACCGTGCTTGTAACTCGGGCCATGCTGAGCTGTCATCAATTCGCTGGATTTAAAGTGATTTGTGTGCCGGAAGACGAGGAATATGCCGCCAACTGTGTGTATGTCAACGGTCGAGTGCTCATTCCCGCCGGATACCCCAAAGTGGCAGCACTCTTAACCGAGGCCAGATACCAGCCTGTACCGCTTGAAATGTCAGAATTTCAAAAAATGGACGGTGGATTGAGTTGTTTGTCGCTCCGATTTTAGAACTGATCTGGGGAGACACTCCCTGAGTTTGTTCAGCTTCGCACAAGCCAAATCCCAAAAGCGGACAGTTTCTCGCCGGGTCACCGCTTTGTTCTATTTCCTCTCTCTTTGACCATGTCGAAGCCTGATCCAAACCAGTCGCTTATACCAGCTTGCAGTGAACCTTTCGTATCAGCAAGGAGTCAAATAGTTGAATCAACTAAGCTTAGTAACCAACTGATATTGTCTTCATTCTTCATTCTTCATTCTTCATTCTTCATTCAAAGCTGTTGTCTTCATTCTTCATTCTTCATTCTTCACTCTTCATTCTTCACTCTTCATTCCCCATTCTCCATTCAAAATGGCTAAATGGCAGATATTTCAAAATCTTGGAATACAGTTTGCACTGGGATTGTCTGTCCACTTTGAGTCAATTCAAAGATCTCACAAAAATTGAAGAGTTCAGAGTTCTGATTGAAACCGGAACTCTGAACTATTTTTTGAAGCCTGCTTTTGAGGAAACCCATCATGATCGTGTTGCGCAACCTGGAAAAATCCTTTGATCACGGCCATACCCGGCATTTTGTCCTGCGGCGAATCAACGCCGAGATCAAACCTGGCGAATTTATTTCGATTATGGGGCCCTCAGGTGCGGGGAAAACGACCTTGCTCAATATTTTGGGGATGCACGACAGTGCCTGGACAGGTGAGTATCTGCTCAATGAGCAACCAATTCACAAACTGAGCAAAAAAGAGCGCTTCGAAATCCAGAAGAAAACCTTTGGGTTTGTGTTTCAAAGCTATCACCTGCTCGACAATTTGACGGTGTATGAAAACCTCGAAATTCCGCTTTCCTACCGCAACATCAAGCGCAAGGAATGCGAAAGCATGGTCTGTGACGTGCTGGACCGGTTTCAAATTGTCGGCAAAAAAGACCTCTACCCCAATCAGCTCTCTGGTGGTCAGCAACAACTCGTGGCGATTGCCCGAGCCATTATTGCCAGTCCGAAAGTTATCCTGGCGGACGAGCCAACGGGAAATCTCCACTCCAAACAAGCCGAAGAAATCATGGAATTGTTCAAGCGGCTCAACGATGAAGGCACCACCATCATTCAGGTCACGCATTCGGAACGCAATGCGTCGTTTGGCAACCGGGTGATCAATATTTTCGATGGCTGGATTGCGGCGGAATAATGAAAAGCGGTGTCAAGCCACCGCACTCCACAGCCGTCAAGCCGGCAGACCACAAAGC